>DAYA01000074.1:1200-7248 GCA_002506705.1 Euryarchaeota archaeon UBA550 | reverse complement strand
TTAGAGAAAGAAAATCTCTCAAAACATATCCGTGACCCGATTAATTTCTTCTGCATGCCGAACTTGGATACATGGGTATCTTGAATGATGGCTTAACTGGCTAATTCATGGCGCTAACTGTACCGGTTTTGAGTAAGTTTCCAGCGACAGCTAGAATCACCTGCGTTTCTAGCGGAATTAACCTTGCATACGGGCAGGTGGACGGCAGGCTAGTCATAGGCGATGATGAAATCTCAATTTCTCAAATTAATTGTATGTATGAGTTCCCATACGGTGATTTATTGGTTGGAACGACAGAATCCCTCCAAATATTCAGGGATGGGAAGGAAATATCATCATCAACACATGAAACAGGGGTTGAATCAATATCGGGCAAAGGCGACTACGCTGTTTGTATCGATGGCTTAGGTCGAGCTCATATTGTGGATTCAAAAGGAGAACAGAATACAATTAACGAGACATCAGTTCTTTTTGCAAAGGTCGGACATAGAATTGCAATAGCAACCGAATCTGGCAATGTTAGCACCTACTCACAAGATGGCATTAAACTCTGGGAAAGGCCAATGCGAGGAGATGTTGGAGAGAGAATCACAGCAATTGGTTGGAATGGCAACCTCCTAGTTGTTGCAAGGGAAGGTCACGGATTGGTTCCAGGGGATGAAGAAGCTCTGGAAGTTGAATATTGGAGAGAAGGACAGTTGGAGAATCGGTTTGACGTCAAGCGAAGAGTAATTGCAATTGAAGGTCCATGGATGGGGTTAGATATGGGTGGTATAATGCATAACGAAGTTGTTGTTGCAGAGTTAAGCCACCCCGCACACACAATTATCGACATGGGCGAAAATGCACTTGTTGGGTCTTGGTTTCACCTCCACATGGTGAAACCAGATGGAATTATTTGGTCTGTTGAAACACAAGGAATGGTTGAACATTTATCCTCTAACGGTGATGGTACAGCTGTATTAATCGCTGGAAGTGACCAAAACGATTACACCGATGCAGAACCGGTAGTTCTAATCGATTCAACATCTGAACCAACATCACTTGTTGAGGAATCCACTGCAATTGATGATTGGGGAGAGGCACCTGCGATCGAAATCGACGCAGACGAACTCTATGGAAATACGGAATCTATCGAGGAATTGGCTGGAATTGAACCCGGCCAACTGAGTGATGCAGGCAACTTGTTAGATGCATTAAATGATGAAATAGAAGTTAAAGAGATATTCTCAGAAGAAGAAGATTTGATGCTTGCATTATCTCTTGATGCGGAGGAAATTATTGCTCCAAAGCCAGACGCTGGTGGCGACCAGTCCCTCAAAGCCGACGAAGATGGAACTGCTATTGTCACACTTGATGGCAGAAATACGGAAGACCCACAAGAACGAATAGAAACATGGTCTTGGGTTGATGATACAGGAAAAGAAATCGCAAACACGCCTGCGGTTCGTGTGAAGTTGAATCGAGGTAATCATCGACTCGAACTCAGGATTAAAGACAGGGATGGTCGCTGGTCTTCAGACTCTATAGATGTGAGGATTGAGTGAGATGGTAGACTCTCCAAATATCGCTCATTTCTTTGTCACTGCATTACAGCAAAGGTGTAGTGTTGTAACCAATCCTGAAACTGGCGAGACAGTAATTATCGATGGCGGTGGCGATTCTAGTCGCATCATCGAATGGATAGATTCAGGATTAGGTGAGCCAGACCATGAGATTGGAAGTTATCTCGGCGAGAGAAAGGTTGTAGCATTGATTAACACTCATGCTCATTTTGACCACAGTGGTCACATACCTTACCTCAAAGAACACTATTCTCTTGATTGGTGGTTGCACAAAGACGATTTCTTTCTACAAAGTTTAGCTCAACAATCCGGTCGCCGCTGGGGATTCTCATTACCCGAGCCGGCGGTTGCAGAAAATACGTGGGAGCATGGTGATGTCCACACATTTGGTGGAATGGAGTTTGAGATCTTACATACTCCAGGTCACACTCTTGGAGGATGTTGTTTGAGGCTAATCGTAAATGATGGTCCAGACCATCTATTCGCAGGAGACACACTTTTCCAAGGTTCAATTGGCAGGACAGACTTACCAAATTCAGGAGGAGATTTGGACCTCTTGCTCAGAATGATTAGGGAAAGACTCTGGCCTTTAGATGGGGAAACAATCGTTCATCCTGGCCATGGTCCATTAACAACAATTGGACATGAAAAGCAAACCAATCCGTTCCTGAACGACGGATACAGGGGCAGAGGCGCCTGGTTGTAATCAAGCCATCATTGATGAGAATGCGGATTCCAACACTGGTAGTGCTTCTTCCCAAGTTGCTACGATTCCGTAGTCAGCGTGAGAGAAGATAGGAGCATCTGCATCCTTGTTTACAGCAACGATATACTTCGAAGAGCGCATACCTGCAAGGTGTTGAATGGCGCCTGAAATTCCGACTGCGATGTACAAGTTAGGATTGACCGTCTTTCCAGTTTGTCCTACCTGCATGGAGTGCGGAATCTCATCCCAAGTGTCTACTGCTGCTCTAGATGCACCGACTGCTGCGCCTAGAGTATCAGCGATCTTCTCTAAGTGTGAGAAATTGTCTGGACTACCCATTCCTCTTCCACCGGAGATGATGATATTTGCTTCAGATACATCCAGCCTAGCGGAAGCACGAGCGATTATTTCTTGCACTGCGGTCGCCACGTCTCCTGATTGGTCAACAACTGAAACATCTGCAGCAGTTGAAGCGGCCGCAGGGAAGACGTTGGCTCTAACCGAAATTGCAGCGTCCCCTGATAGTGCAACGGTTTGCATTGCTTTTCCGGAATAGATTGGGCTGGTTAGGTTCATTCCATCAATCGCAACAACGTCTTGAACGATTGAGATTCCTCTTCTAGCAGCAACTCTCGCTGCAACGTCTTTTGATTGTGGAGTTGCTGCAGCGATTACGATTCCTGTTGGTGCAGCAGCGTCGATAGCTGCTGCCCAGGATGCTGCATCGTAGTTTGTGAAGCAGTCGCCCTTGACTGCGATTGTCTTGCTGACACCTTCGAATCCAGCGCCATCTGCAACCGATGCATCGGTGCATGGTACTACGACTGTAGGTGTTGTTCCTAGAGCCAACGCTGCGCTGACTAATTCAGCGGTAACCGCTGCTACTGTGCCTTTGTTTACTTCTGCGATAATTACACTCTCTGACATTTTATTCACCTCAAATTACGTTTGCCTCATCCCTTAGTAGTCTAGCGACTTCTTCAGCAGAAGAGGCGCCTTCGAATTTCTTTCCTGCAGGCTTTGCTGGCGGAGGAGTTTGTGAGACAATGGATACTGTAGATACTGGCGCATCTGCACTAACTACGTTTACCTGTGCTCTCTTTGCCATCATTATGCCCTTGACGTTTGGCTTTCGAACCTTCATGTTCCCCTTGTCACAGGAAATAACTGCATTTCCAGAAACAGAAACTCTTGCAGATCCTCCCTCTACAGGCGAAGTTACGGTTATTCCACCGTCAAATGATGCGTTGGTGATGTTAGAAACACTTGCCCAACCCAATCTCTCTGCGACGCCTGGTCCTGTGGAACCTGCTCCGGTGTCTGCAGCGGTCTTGCCGCAGTATACCACTTCTGCTCCTAGGCCTGTTACGGCTTGAGCAAGTGCGGATTGAATTGCATTTGAATCAAGTTCAGACCAGGAATCATCCCATAATCTTACGATTTCATCTACACCAATTGCCTTAGCATCCTTGAGCACTTTGTCTGCATCTGAAGGGCCTAGAGTAAGAGCAGTCACAGTTCCGCCAGCGGCCTCTTTGTGTTGTAACGCAGTCTCAATTGCGAATTCATCATATGGGCTGATTACCCACTTTACGGCTGACAAGTCGACTCTGTCTCCACTGACAACAATTCTCGCATTGGTATCTGGGACGCGCTTTACTAGAACCACGATATTCGGCATAACAATCACTCAACCCCCGTTGGGGTTGTTCGGCTCCACAAAAAACCCGTTGATGAACCTTGTCTATTCACTTGGTTAGTTGATTCACGCGCTCAAGAGTGTCCGGATTTGCTTCGAAGTAATCCGAAACTACTGCCAAACCACGAGACAGGCCCGCAGCAACACCCATTTTTGCATCGAATGGGTGTAGTGTTCCATCAGCAACGGCGTCCCTGAATGATTCGAGGTCACTCCAAGTACTCGGTTCCCCAAATTCTGGTTTTGGAGTTACAACGACTTCTCCAAATTCTGGTAAAATGATGTGTTCAATCAATTCATAGACCGGAGAATTATGTTGTTCAGGGTCTAAGAATGCCTTACGCATTTTCTTTGCGAGTTTCTTCTCATCATCATGTAAAAGAATGGCACCACTAGGGTCTGATTTGCTCATTTTGTGGTCGAAAGATTCCATTCTTGCTCCTGACGACTTTAGCCCGGAAATAATCGGGGTATGCAGGCATGTTGCCTTGTACCATCCCCACCTGTCGGCTACGTCTCTCATGTACATGTGTGCCTTTCTTTGGTCCATACCGCCAATCGCTACGTCGATGTCCATCTCGAAAATATCAGCAGCCTGTAAAGCTGGGTAATAGAATCTTGAAAGGTCGCCATCAGATGAATCTTCGGATCTACCCATTATGGAAAAAGTTCTACGAACCCTTGACAGACTCATATTTTTCGAACATCTCAAAACTCTAGCCCAATAATCTCCTGAATCCATTATGCTAGACGCCCACAAAAATCTCAGTTCACCTGGGCCTTCTCCCTCGGGAGGATTTCCAAGAAGCGCTCTGAAAGTCTCTTCCATGTAAGTTGCAGTGGTTTGGATATCTTCCATCACACCCGAGAACTTGTCGTTTACCCAGGCATGCCAATCCGCTAGGAAAATCAAGACATTTGCTCCGGAGTCAAGCATTCTTTTCATTTGAAGAGAAATCACTTTCCAGCCGATGTGAGCTTTTCCAGATGGTTCAAATCCGACATAACAACGGATAACGCCATCTCCACCTGCGGATGTTCCATCTGCTAAGCAGTTTACTAGGTGGTCTATCCCCACAGATTCATCGACAAATCCAATCATTAATTTCAGACGCTCTAGAGATGAATCATCAAGTTCTGCCACTCTAGAACATCTCTCGATAAGACTCTCTCTAGTAAGCAGACTACCACCTCAAAGAAGGTCGTTGAGTTTCTTGACTCTTCCTTCGGAAGGCGCAGTTCCTTCTTCCATCATCTTCTCTAACTCTGCAATCATTTCATGGGCCTTGTCGATGGTTTCTTGGGTTACTGTAGAGGACATTTCGATAGACTTGTGTGCCATCTTGATCGCAGAGCGAGCCTTTGAGAATTTCTTAGCTTGCTCCTTTGCTTTATCTCCACGCTGCTTTGCTGAATATCCAGTCGCTTCGTCTAGGAACATCGACCATCTTTGGCGAGATTGCATTGCCTTCTCTCTTCCCCCATCTTGGGAAAGAAAGCTAGAGAGGTCGTCGCCTTTCATTTGCTCTACATCGACCTGTAGTTTTCCATCATCGGTGTATTCTGCTGTAACGCTGGTAAGAATTGCAAATGAAGCGGTAAACACACCATCTGCATTTACTTCAACATCGTTAAAATGTTGAGTTGCTAACTTTGCTAAACCTGCATTGCCACCCATC
This sequence comes from Euryarchaeota archaeon UBA550, assembly GCA_002506705.1. Classification (GTDB taxonomy): domain Archaea; phylum Thermoplasmatota; class Poseidoniia; order Poseidoniales; family Poseidoniaceae; genus MGIIa-K1. Next base: position 1,599 of record DAYA01000074.1, on the reverse strand, counting down.
GACTTGATTACGCCACGCTTGACTTCGAATCTCTCCATGTGTCTGCCAAATCAATTTAGGAAATAAGGACTACCTTTCCATAGATATGCCAAGCGACCCCTTTTTGGGCAATACGCTTTCCCCAGCACATGCGCAGGTTGGCTCTTTTCCTGACGGTGTTGGTACTTTTGCCCTTAGCCGCATCTGCTACGGAGCCGGAGAGAACTGTTGACATCAACATCGAGAGAAAGTTGACCAATTTCGACTTGGGAATTAACGGTGGAGAAATTTCCCCAGACGGAAAACAGGTTCTGATTTACGGAGAAGACGGCTACGCTCACCTATTGTCTGCTGAAAATGCTGATGACGAATCTACAGATGTAAGACTGGAAAATGAAACAACAAATTCACTCAAGGCTG
>DAYA01000074.1:0-807 GCA_002506705.1 Euryarchaeota archaeon UBA550 | reverse complement strand
GTCCTCAGATACAACTCGTCGAACTATGCTTTGGGAGAAGCAGAGGGTTCATCTTCAATGGCTGGTAAAAACATCAATGCGGTCCATTTTACCGCAGGGTCTTCTGTCGCATATTTGGGCACAGATGATGGACAGATTTGGAAATACTATGCAGACACATTCACTCTGCTAAATGATGAAGCATCATCAAGGATAACAGATATTGATTGTTTGAAGAACAAGAATATCTGTGTTCTTGGCACACTTAACGATGGAATTGCAGTAATCGACCAAGCAGATACAGTTACTTGGATTTCTAATTCAAGATTCCATACATGGGTCGGAATTGGATGTGAGGACCCTACTATGAATTCCTGCACCGGGTTTGCAAGCGGAATGAAAACAGCTCCAATAGAGATTGATATCATTGACTCTACTCAATCAACACTAGGACCAATAATCATACTTGGGCAACTGGATGGTGATCTAATTGGCGACAACACAGCTGCAGATTCCTCCACCATAATCTCGCTCGCACCGCTTGGAATGGCAAGGTGGAATCAGTATACAGAAGATGCATTTTTGATGTTTTCAAACGATAACGCATCAGAGGAGGATGTTCTCCTTGGGGGAGACAGTTTTGCGTTCGCGTGGGAAAACTCAGAATATTCTGGTTTCTTGGTAACCAGCCAAGGTAGGATAGTTTCCTTTGAGCCTGCTAATGAAATAGACGATGGAGATGTCCCGTATGTCTTGGTGATTTTAGTTGCTCTATGTGTCCCCGGAGTATTCATTGGTCTAATCTATTGGAATAGTCCTTGGCTGCAG
>DAYA01000055.1 GCA_002506705.1 Euryarchaeota archaeon UBA550 | reverse complement strand
TGCGAAGAGCCTGTCATAATATCAGCCCCTTCGTGTAGGGGGTCTTGGAAACACCCACCTGCGATTAATCCCAGAACGTGAGCACCGTCATACATCACTGTTGAGCCTACTTCGTGAGCGGCATCAGCCAACTCCTGAAGTGGGGTTGGAAACAAGAACACGGATTGTCCAAACAGGGCGATAGAAGGTGCAACCTCTCTAATTAATTCCGCTGATGCATCTATATCTGGTTCCATTCTCTCTTCGTCCCAAGGATAAGTAGACAAATTGAGATCACGCAAGCCTACTGCACCCATTCTCGCATGGGAAATGTGACCCCCATCAGCGGTAGAAACAGCGGTAATCGAGTCTCCGGGTTTCGCTAGAGCCTTCAATGCGGCAATGTTCGAAACCGTTCCACTTGTTGACTGAATATTTGCGAATGGCACGTTGAACAGTTTCTTTGCTAAATCTATACCAAGAGATTCAATAGTGTCAAAATCCCCACAACCTTGGTAATATCGCTTGTTTGGTAGACCCTCGGCGTACCTTCCATGAAGGTCACTTGTCACTATCTTTTGCACCATTGGTGAAACAATGTTCTCACTAGCTATCATGCCCAAACCTTCACGATATAGGTTGCCGCTATCCCTCACAGCATCTAACACTGTCATAGCATTAGTCAAATTCCCCTCACTCGGAGCCCAGCCACCTTTAGCCTCGGACATGGGTATTCCTTGTCAATACGGCCTTTGACACTTTTCAGTATGGGTTTAGAAAAAACCGTTCAGTTTGGTCGTCGAGGACCACCTGTTCTGGTAGCTCTAGATTGGCGCTCTGAGCGGATAGTATTGTGTGGAATACCTTTCCTCTGGAGATTAGTTGACATTATTTCTCTTGGTCTGTTAGTGCGACCCATTGGTCTAGCCGCTCTCCCTGATTTTCTTTGAATCATCTGATTACGCCCTCTGTATGCAACCGGACCTACTAATCGCTCCATTGCGGGTACATCTGCTCCTTCTTCTTTCGGACGTTTCAGCCACCAACCTGGAGAAAGATTACCCATTCTAGCATCTCTTTCTCTCTTCATTGAATTTGCCCTTCGTGCAAGTTTAGGCCTGACTGACCTTTCACTTTCTTTTGAGATAAGGTCAGTCATCCAACCTGGGAACCCAACATCGTAAACCACGCCGTTGATGGTCAGCAACATGCCTGATAGCAGTAGATGAGTTCCCACCGGAAGTTCTGACCTCTGAAGATTGATCTTGTGACGCTTGACACGTTTAGCGTATGCAACCATTGCTTTCTGGTCACGGTGTCTAATCACCTTCATTTGTTGACGACTGAATCTTCTTGCACTCTGATGTAGGAATATAAGTCCAAACGCAATAGCGATTCCCTCGAGCATGCCGATTTCACCAGTTGCATATATTCCTAGAAGGATCCAGATTGGCGTTAATACACCCCAATGGAAGATTTTCGTGATTACACTCGAAGTAAATCGAGGAGTCATTTTCCTATTTACAGCCGCTGCTGCAGTGATGAATACGTTAGCGTTTAGAGCTTCATCAACCCCTCCCTTGACCATTAGAGCAGCCACGGGATTTACAGGTGCGTCATTGATCCATTTACGGGAGCGTTTAGTCGTTTTCTTGGTTAATGCAACCTCCAAAACGTCATCATCATCATCCGATTTTGGTCGGCCGAGAATATTAGCTAATGCCTTGACTCTTGGGTCGTGTGGATCTGATTCTTCTAATTCTGTGAGAACACTCAATGCGCTATGCCATTCTCCTTTGTCAACCAGACAAAGGGCTGCAGCAATCCTCGGAAGAGCCATTGTCGGATTTTCTCTAACCAATCTAAGTGAGATGTCTAGTGCTTCCTTATGCACATTTTGTGCTCTTAGTAAAGCGACATGAGTTAACCTAGCAGTTAGTGAAATGGTATCTTTGTGCATTATGCTATCTGTTGGTTGTGGACTCCAAGCTCGCAGCATCTTCATCAGATCATTGAGGTGGTCAATGCAAGGATTATTTTCCCAATCCCACAAATCATCCTCCTCAACCGAGCCATTGTATGGGTCAAACCATTCACAAATGAATGCTAACAACTCTGGCTCATCATAACCTTCAGGTTGTTGTAAATTGTGAAGTGCCTCTCTTGCAGCATCAAGCCTTCTACAAGCAATATGCCCTGAAGCAATAATCATCCTCGCTTCATCATCGTCCCCGCCAGACTGTGCAAGCACTTTCTTTGCTTCTTCTATCGCAGTTGGCCACAAACCTCGCAATGCCATTTCAACCATTCTAGCACGGCTTTTTGCTAGCCTTACAATTGCTTCATCCTCGCCTATGGACCGATTTTGAAACCTAACTAGGGCATCGATGTCATTGTTTTGAGCGGATTCCTCAACCAAATCGAACATCCAGTTACCACCACCGCTCATAATTGCACCCTCACGCCTTTGATCGGGATTTAAATCGAATTTCAAGTTCCGAAGAGGGTTGAACTTAGAGATCGATAGTACCCAGGTAAGAAGGAAAATCGTTTGACCAACAGCGATGAATATCCATGTAACTAATAGACGATATTCCTCGTCAAAACCTCTACCTTCAAACCATTCAATGAACGGCATTAAATCGCCAAATTCCTTGTAACATACCAAAATCAACAACAATGCAGTATACCCACTAAATCCAGCGAATGCAAAGTACAGTACACGTGCTTGAGCTTTGTCTTCTGACCGAATTTCTCTCGGCGTTGCAAGTAAAACGCCACCCAATCCACCGAATGCTTGACCTCCAAGGAACAAGTTTCTAATCAGTTCGAAAATGAAAGCAAGACCCACGATTGCGATATTCAAAGATAGATAAGCGGCGAGAACCTCAGGTAAATTCTTCAATGCCTCCCATTCTGCAAGAAGCGGGTTTTCTTGGATTTGCAAATACACTTGATGCCCAAGAATTCCGCCATAATTCAGTATTTCTTCTGAATTTGCTGGGTCATTGATCATGACCAATGCAACGGTTACAATACCATTAATTGCAGTTATTGGCATAGTTATTAGGAATAGCATAAGGATAAATGCGAATGCTCTTCCAACGAACCCCAACTTTTTGGCATCGATTGGATTTGGCTTTCCTAACCATGTTCTGAACTTTCCAACCATAAGCATGTTCCAAGAAGCACCCATAATTCTTCCATATGCAAGAATTGTGGGGCCCATGAAAACTAAACCCGCAATTGCCAATGCCAAGGGCTTTTGCGAGGGGTCAATTCTTGGGAGTAGAAGCAGGTAAGTACCCACTGATGTTGCTAATAAACCAACGAATGTACCAGTTCTTCTAAAAAATAGTTTTAGAAACTTATTTTTTGTAACCCCAATTCTCTTTCCAACCAACTGCCCGTTTAGTGATTCCCAAGGAGATATCAAAATTGGAATTAAAACCAATATACCCATCAGTAACAGGTTTGGAAGGTAATACACCTGTGCGTCGAAGATTAACTCCGAAATGAGGAGTAAAACACCAGTCATCGCCATCATGTACAGTGCGATTCCAAATCCAACGTTAGGCAGGTTGAGTAATTTCTTGACACCACCACGCCCCTTCGTTAAACTGTGAACCTCATACAAACCATCATCTATCTCGAAACCAACCTGTAGCCCAGACAATTGGGTTGGAATCATCCATTTCCATAAAACGAGGGCTGTTACCAACGCAACCAGGAATGGAATTGCGTGTTCGATTGAGAGATTTGCGGGGTTTTCGACGGTACCAGCACTTACCAGTGGTAATAGAACCACTGAGAATATACTGGCTATCAGGAAAGCCCTCATCAAGCAAGCCTAGTGAAAGGGCTTCATGACTTCTTCGCCGTCCGGTGGCGAATTAAGAAAGAATCAATCCTGTCGAATGCTATGTTCAAAGTATCTTCATCAGCAAGGTAAACGAGGCGGAAATGACCCTGTCCCTTTTCTGGAGAGAAGCCACTTCCGTGGACTAGTAAAACATGCTCTTCATGCAACAAATCGAGAACAAACTGTTTGTCATCATTAGCCCATTTCTTATCTGTTAAGCGAATGAACATGTAAAATGCGCCACCAGGCTTTTCCACTTCAAGGCCGTCGATTTTTTCAATCCTATCAAGACAAAGTTGCCTTCGACTCTTGACCCTTGTACAATGTTCCTCCATCCAGGTACGATCACCTTCCAAACCTGCGATATAACCTAACTGAGCTGGTGTGCTAGCGCACAGCCTTGACCTAAGTAATCGTTCAATTCCATCCCTTACATCCGTCATGGAGCCAACAGGGTCATGAATTGCCATATATCCAATTCTCCATCCAGGTGCATAGTATACTTTGGAGACACCATTTAGAGAAAACACGGGGACACTATCTGACCGTGATGCCACGGAAACATGCTCGCCAGTAAAGTCAAGACCATCGTATATTTCATCTGCGACTATCATACAATTTGGCCACTTTTTGGCGATGTCGAGGAGCTTGTCGATTTCCTCTGAGCTTGCTACATTCCCGGTTGGATTATTTGGATTGATGAGGACTAGAAGACGAACATCAGAATCCATCTTGCTCTCGATATCATCTAAGTCAATTGACCAACCATTATCTGATTTCAATGAATACTCAATAGTTGTGGCACCATACATTTGCGGATAAGCCATGTATGGTGGGTAATGAGGACCGGGCGCTAGAACTTTGGAGCCTTCTTCTAGAGTTGCTGCGAATATTATCTGCAATGCCTCGGTTACTCCGTGACAGACATAAACATCATCGGTAGAGCAATTCCATCCTTTCCTGGTTTCATCCGCTGCTATGGCTTTTCTTAATCTCGGGAGCCCGTATGAAGGAGAGTAACCGTTGTTTCCTGATTCAAGACCCTCCACATATGCGTCAACCATATGTTTTGGTGTCGGCAATCCAGGATATGCTATTGGATCGCCTATGTTTAGCTTGATAATTTCATAGCCTTCAGATTCTAATTTAGTAGCAGGTACAACTACATCTCTAATCGCATACTCAATAGTTGATGCGCGATTAGATACAGGTATCATTCGATTCCACCCATTCTACAGATTTCTTCGTATTGTTCCTTCGAAACGGGTTGTACAGAGAGCCTCTGACCCTTCTGAACAAGTGGCATACCTTCGAGAGCAGGGTTTGCCTTGATTTCTACAAGGCTTACCTTTTCAATTTCCTGGACTGCTTCAATATCAACCATTATCCAGCGTGGATTCTCGGGTGATGATTTTTCGTCGTAGTACTTACTATCTGGGTCCCATGAGGTATGATCTGGATAACCCTCTCGTGAAACTCTAGCAATTCCTGCAACGTGTGGTGGTTTAGTATTCGAGTGGTAAAACAGTACCATGTCTCCTAACTTTAGATCATCACGCATCATATTTCGCGCTTGATAGTTTCTTACTCCATCCCAATGCGTAGAACCGTCTTCGACCAATTGTGAAAATGGGTAGACGTGGGGCTCGGACTTCATCAACCAGTACCTGACCATGCCTATCCGTAAAGTAGGCAAGACTTAGATTTCACCATGCGTCACCATGGTCAGGAATCAGAGCAGCATCTACGATATCTATGTCTCCTCTAGATGCAACTTTACCCAATCCAAGTTTTCTTGCCATGGAATTTGCTCCTGTAGTTGAACCTATACCTAGTTCATCTAACAATACGAAAATCGCAGGCAGTAGAATCAATGCACTTGCTGCTGCAATCCACAATAAGATGATGATAACAGTGATGAATGGCTTAATTTCCGGAATTGGAATCTGATAGGCTGTAACCATACCCAAAGTTGTCACAGTTGCAGCCTCAAATAACGACATTCCAGTACTCACAGTCGATGTCCGTATCGCTTCAATTCCACCGCCCAACTCACGTATACGGTTGGCTATGTGAATCGAGAAGTCAACTCCTACACCAACTAAGATTGAACCTATCATGACTGTTACTAGAGATAATGAAACATCCATCTGCCACATTACTAGCCATTGAAGCGCTACTGTTGCAATAACAGGGGCTGTTGTCCAGAATGAGAATCTAATATCCTTGAAAACAATTGCAAGAGTCATCAGTGTGAGAGCAACGGCGAACCCAAGTGAAGACCATTGGCTGCCAACTATCAATTCATTGACTGCAATTGCTGTTGCTGCAACTCCAGTGAGGTCGCCTGCGTAAATATCTCCTTCGTAATCTCTTGATGTGTATTCGTTGACTTGAGCTACTGCCTCAGCGGTCTCCGCAACTGGAACGAACGGCATATCAACGTAAATCAAGTTACGACTGTAATCATCAGAGATGAATAATCCTCGAGTCTCATCGGTAAGGCTTGAGTAGAAAACATCGAGGAGGAAGCCTTCAGCTCTCACATTCTCAGTACCATTTGCTCTAGGAGCCGTCAGTATTTCCCAGAAGGTCACGTCTTCGTTGTATTGACGGTTAAGATATGGCTCTAAGGCATCTTTCAAGTCTTCAGGAACCAACGGGTTATCGGTCAAGTTCCAAAGTGGAGTTCCGCTGACATTCGCACCTAAACCAACCGATTTCATCAAGAAAACAATACTGACAGCATTAGTTTGTTCAATTGTATTCAATTTATCCTCAAGGGCAGATATACCAAGCAGTTTCTCAACGGGCTCGCCTTCCGTCGGATCGGCATCACCTGATATATCGCCTTCAATCAATATCATTCCAACTTGGCCTGCATTGAAATCTTTTGAGTACTGCTTCATCGTAACTACTGATGCCTCATCTTCGGGAGCCATACCTAGTAGGTCGATATTTTCCTCAACGTTACCCTGGCCCCAGAATCCTGAAACAAATATCATTACCATAAATATCGCAATTACACCTTTGGACCACTTAATTGGAACTTGGACTACCTTTTCGAACACAGGAAGAGGCGGATGTTTTGGTTTCCGTAAATCTAGTAAAAGAGTCAAATTGGGAACCATCGTCATAGTCAAGAAATAAACAATTACAATACCACCTGAAAGAGCGATTCCCACTGTTTCAATTGGCTTCATTGGCGTAAATGTAAGTGAAATGAAACCGATAACTGTAGTCACCGCAGACAAGAATACAGCCCTACCTGTAGAGGCTAGAGATTGTCGTATTTTCTCGTCCTTTGTTCCCGTCTCTTCCGCATACCTATTTGTTATGTGCAGGCCGTAAGATACTCCTAAAGCTAGCAAAATCGGACCGACGATAATAACCGTCATCGTAACCTCATAGCCGGTATACCCCATTATTCCAAGAGTCCAGAACACTGAACATAGGGTCGGCAAACCTGCAATTACTACAACTTTGAATCCTTGAAGAGGCCTCCAAGTACCAGTTTGCAGGACATCAGAGTGGAAAACAAACAGTCCCAATGCAACCAGTACAATTGCTAGTGGGAAGATTTGCCAGAACAATTTGAAAGAGAATTCTGTAACTGCGTTGGTAATCGGAACAGGCCCTGTCAGAGTCATTGAAATTCCCAAATCTTCCCAGTCACAGAGGTCTGCACCGACAGGAGCTCCATTTTGGTCATATTCACACGGTCTCTTTTCCTTAGAGATGTTATCCAAAATTTCCTGTGTTTTGTCGATTACTTCCTTGGCGGTTTTTGTTTCATCAACAGCAATAATAATTACTGCTTTGTCCAAGAAACCATCTCCATCTGTATCTCTAGCCATCTTGTCTAGACCAGGAGAAGGACTTCCGTCATCTTCATACATCTCGTTAACAATTGTATCTATCGTAGTTTGAGATGGTATGCTGTAATTGCCCCAAATACGGTCGCCAAGGTCTAGCAAATCCTTCACTAAGTCGCCTGCGGTTTGACCTATACAGTTCTCATCATTTGGGGGACAAATTTCTGCAACCAATTCATCAACAAACGCATCTTGAACCCTTGGCAAACTCGAGTTTACTTCTTTGATAACGGTTGAAAGAGAAAGTGCGTAAATAACGTCATCCGTAGGGTCGGAGAGCCTTGGATTTAGCTTTGTTTCGACATAAGACATCTCTTGGAGAATTCTCCTGTCGTCAATTGGTTTTTCTGGAGAATGAATGTAAATGATCATCACATTAGTGGACCAGTTTTCTTCAACATCTTTGATGCTCTCAAGAACTGGTGAACCCTCAGGGAGATATACATCAAGATCTCCGTTGACGTTTAGAGAAGGTTCATCCCCTGGCTTGATCGAAGTTCCATCCACGAATCCTGAATGGTAAGCAAAGAATACGGACGCCAAAAGACATACTGTGACCATAAAAATAGGAAACTTTGTCAAAATTCCGGTTGCACCATGTTTCTGCCACTCCCTTTGTATGGATTTTGGAGCATCTAAAACGGCATCTAACGCCTTTCTGGCGTCCCAGTCCTTTACGCTCGTGCGTAACTTCTCTTGACCGTGTCCCACAATGCGTGAAAGTTTGTTTTGAAGCGAGGACTGGTCGTCTTTCGGCTTGGATTTATCCTGCGACATACTCCCCCTCCAAATACCCGTTGTGCTTTGACCATTTGAAGTCATACCCATATTGGTCATCCAATCACTTCAAAAGTAAGTCACAACAGCGGCAACCGGACCTGTGAGGATGACGCACACAGGGCCGGTGAGCAAAATGCCATCTCCTAAACTATCCGACAAAAGATGGTCAATAGACCTAGAAAAAAGAATTCAGGAAGAACACTTCGCTGATGAGGCTGCATACTCCAAGAGATACGCCTTCAATCCGAATTCTGGAAAAGAAATTTTCGTAATCGATACGCCACCGCCATATCCAAGTGGAACATGGCATATAGGTGCAGTTGCTCAGTACAGTATGATTGACGTGATTGCTCGATCACAAAGGCTACTTGGCAAGGAAGTAAAATTCCCTTGGGGTGTTGACAGAAACGGTATCAATGTTGAGTTTACAGTAGAGAAAAATACCGGTAAGAAAATGAAAACATATGACCGTGCTGAATTCCTTAAATTGTGTGAGCAGACAATTGAAGAATTCACCGAATCAATGCGTAACACTGCTAGACGTGTTGGACTTTCAATGGATTACGATAACGAATATCTAACCGACTCGCCAGATTACCGAAAAGTTACCCAGACAATCTTCACAGAACTATTCAAGCGGGGTGCGATTATTGAGGACCTACGTCCAAATATCTACGACCCTGTTGAGGGGACGACAATCGCAGATGCAGAGGTTGAGAGACTACAACGAAGAACAAAACTCGTCGATGTTAAATGGCATACTGAAGATGGTGAAGAACTAATCATATCTACTACAAGACCCGAATTAATTTGTGCTTGTGGTATTGTAGTAGTCCATCCAGATGATGACAGATACAAACATCTCATTGGTAAGAAAGCAATGTTGCCGCTACCAGTTGAAGGGAGAGAGATTAGTGTAGATATCTCAACTCACCCTTCAGTAAAGAGTGAATTCGGTTCAGGCATACTGATGGTTTGTTCATTTGGTGACCAAAATGACGTATCGGTTTTCAGAGAATTAGGACTAACCCCTTTCCAAGCAATTGATTTAGATGGTTGTATGACTGAGATTGCAGGACAATTTTCTGGAATGAAGGTTGCCGAGGCAAGAAAATCTGTTATTGAGTATCTCGAAAACAATGGCAAAATAAGTCAGATTGTGGAAAAAGAGCAGGAAGTACCAGTTTCTGAGAGAGGGAAAAATCCCGTTGAGATAATCCTCCTCAAAGAGTGGTATGTTAGGCAGACACACATACAAGACAGAATTCGTGAGCTTTCAGAAGAAATCGAATTCCACCCTCCTAGAAACAAGCAGTTCTTGCTCGATTGGATGGAGAATATCTCCATTGATTGGCCGATTAGCCGTAGAAGGTGGTACCATACTGAAATTCCGATTTGGTATGCTGACAATGGCAGCAAGGTCATCTGTGCGCCAGCTGGAGTTTACGTTCAACCATGGTGTCAATCACCGCCTGCAGAAAGTGAGGTTCTTGACCGTGAAACCCGAGAAGTCTTGGGAATATTCGAAGAAATGGAAAATGAACTAGGAGAAATCGTTGGGGAAGAGAAGGTTTTCGACACTTGGATGGACTCCAGCAATTCGAACCTATTCGTATCAGGTTATCTAAGTGATATGGATAATTTCGACAAAGCCTTCCCTACAGCAATCAGACCTCAAGGAAAAGAGATCGTCAGGACCTGGTTGTACTACACCTTGCTAAAGAGCGCATTATTACTCGATAAGCCAGGATTTAAGCACGTATGGATTGATGGCTTGGGCATGGACCCTTGGGGTCGAAAGATGTCAAAGTCCCTTGGCAATGGAATTGATGCAGACAGCGTCCTTGAATGCGGCGCTGGTGGCAAAACAGGCTCTTGGAGGGTGAAAGGTCCTGAAAAGAGTGTACAACTACGGGCAAACAAGATTGGTTCTGAGTGTTTCAGATTATGGAAAGCATGTGATGCCCAAGTAGGAGATGATTTCCATATCAATCCTGAGGAAATTGAGGCCAAATATTTCGGAGTTCTCACAAAATTGTTCAATGTTGCAAGGTTTGCAAGCCAGTTTGATGTACCAAGCGATTTAGACACCGTCCCCAGCGACCTTTCTGTTGAAGATAGATGGATTCTATCAGAATTTTCTGAAACTATGGAGAAGGTTGAAAATGCTTGGTCCAATCTAGACATCTACACAGCTACCCAAGCGTTGAAGACCTTCGGTACCGGAATTTTACCAAGCCACTGGTTGGAGATGTCAAAGTCCCGATTATACGATGACGACACAAATGCTGCATGGACAATTCACCGTATTGTTAGAGACTTAATGTCTGCATTATCTCCTGTTTGTCCTTTCTTCACACACCACATTTCCAGTACGCTTTACACATCAAGTGCGGTTGATGTCAGAGAGTTCCCACCAAGAACACCTGATGATTCTAAACTTCGAGATTTGACGGGCACGATAGAAGAATTCAATGGTAATACTTGGAGAACCAAAAAGGATGCCGGCCTGCCTCTAAATGCACCGATATCAGGTGTTAAAATTCCAGAAAACCTTGTTGAATTTACTTCAATTTTGACCCAGATGCACAAATTGGAGTGATCATTCTTCGATATTGAAGGTTGACTGCCTTGTTTCTGGCATCTCTAAGTTACCAAGTCTGAATCCAATCAGTCTAATTGGTCTTTCAAATTCAACATTTTGTGCAAACAGGTTTTGTGCAAGTCGCAGAAATACAGTTTCATCATCCATCGCAACTGGAATAGATTTTCCATGAGTATGTGTTTCAAACCCCTGATATCGAATTTTTACTTCACCTAATCGACCGGCTACACCAATTTCTTTCGCTCGCTTTAGGACCTTTGCCACCAAATTTGAAAGATGACCAAGTACAATTTCGCTATCGGTTTGGTCGAATTCAAACGTATTTTCTTTACCGATTGATTTACGACTCCTCAGAGGACTCACCTCATCGCTAGTCTCTCCATCAACAACACGCTTTATCCAAGAAGCGAACCTTTCTGACGTGAATTTAGCTATTGAAATTTCGCCGAATTCGGAAACCTCACTCACTGTTGTAATTCCCCATTCCGCAAGTCTTGTTGCCGTTTTTGGCCCTATACCTGGTATCTCTCGAACCGAGCGGTTGTGGAAAAATGATTCTATTTCATCAGGCATCGTACGATGAATGCCTGCAGGTTTGTTTTCTTCACTCCCCATCTTTGCCAAAATCCGATTTGGCCCAATTCCAAATGAAGTTGAAAGTCCAAGTTCATCAAGAATCCTTGACTGCATCTTGTGGGCAAGGGCTAACGCATTATCCCAGTCTCCATCGCAATACTCTGTGACGTCAAGGTATGCTTCATCTATGCTGGCTTGTTCGAATTTATCAGCAAATTCTGATAGAATCGACATAACCTTCCTACTTGCACGCGAATACAGGCCCCTCGTTGATTTCAGATAATTCCCGGGACCATGAGGTGGCCCAGGACACCTCCTCCATGCCTCTGAGATTGGCATTGCCGACCTTATCCCAAATTTTCTTGCAGCATAATTACATGTTGATACTATTCCTCTTCCCTTTCCACCTTTTGGATCTGAACCCAGAATCAGTGGGACTTCAGGGTCTAAGTTGTGGTGCAGTGTTTCAACAGACGCGAAAAATGCATCGAGGTCACAATGGATTAGAATCCTCGATGCCATGGTATAACGATAGAGTCGAAGGTTTTTGAATAACGCGAAAACCATGCTTTGATGAAGAAGTTCTGTTCAGGTATAACCATGTCCGGAGCGATGAAGATAGCATCTGCTGTTTTCGGAATTTTGTTCTTAGCAGCATTAATTGGTTACTCTGGAGGAGAGGAAATTCCCAATGTACCTAAGCCAGATGCAGGACTTTGTGGTGTAACCAAAGAAGCATATGACACTGTGCCCGGCTCCGGAGCATTACTCGACATCGATGTTGATGTCACATGGGACGACAGTACGGTATGGATTGGAATAATCACCGTTGAGGATTACGAATCACTTGAAAAATTGGGTGGGAATTCTGACGGTGAAATCGTCTCTTGTGATGCAAGAATAGACTATGTTGCAGGAGGTCCTTCAAGCGGAGAGACATCATCTTTCAGTTATACCCCTGATGGTGAGGATTTCCACATAATGGTCGGTTCTCTTGAAGAGGCTGATGACGATGATGATGACGGTGGCGGAGATCCATGGCCATTTGAGAGCGAATTCAAATCACAATCATTCGTTGACGAATTCAATGTTAATGTTGATTTTGATGTGTCAGGAGGATGGGGGACTCTCCTAATTTTATTCACCATCGAACTTGTTCTAGGTTACATCATTCTAGCAGGAAAATCTAGTTGAGGAATTGAGCATTAACGATGGTATCGGGTTTCTTGCCAGCTAATGCCAAGTTAACCGCCTTTGCTATATCGAGGCCAACCCTGTGTTGTGCCTCAAGTGTTGCAGCACCTATATGTGGAGTTCCGTGGAAGTTTTGATGCTGGACAAGTTTGTAATTTGCCGGCAGAGGTTCGACCTCAAACACATCCAATGCGGCACTTGTAATGGTCCCATCCTCAAGTGCACCAAGAAGAGCATCTTCGTCGATTATACCTCCACGTGCGCAATTTACAATGTGGTTACCACATTCGATTCCAGATTTCCTCCCAGGCATCATTGACATGCGTTTTGCATTCACGAGATGGTGAGTCTCATCAGTTAGATTGCAATGAATGGAAATATGAGTGCATGCTTTGAATAAAGAATCTACTTTCTTGTGCAAATAAGCATCTTGTGCTTTAGCCACTTTTGGAGGGAGATAAGGGTCATATGTGTGTATCTCCATACCAAGAGACTTTGCTACTCTAGCAACCCCTTGGGCAATTCTACCGAATCCAATTAATCCAAGGCACTTTCCTGACAATTCAGTACCTTTCATCGCTTTCTTTTCCCATTTATCTCCTCTCAATCCTCTATCTGATTTAGGGATGTGCCTAACCGAAGAAAGAAGGTGACCAATCGTTAGTTCAACAACTGATTGTGTTGAGGCGTTTGGAGCGTTTACAACGACTATTCCTGAATTTCCTGCAGCCTTGAGATCGATATTGTCTACACCTACTCCTGCTCTTCCGATAACAGATAGCCCAGAACTTTCTTTGATGACCTCTTCAGGTAATTTTGTAGCACTTCGAACAATTATTGCATCAAAATCTTTCAATGCACCATTCAGCAAGTCCTTTTGCTCTATATGTCCGACAACTACCTCGTGACCAGCCTTTTCTAAAACAGAAATGGCTGCTTTTGCCATCCCATCCGTCACAGCAATTCGTGCCATTATCGGTACTTCTAGCGTAGGCCCCCCATGAACATTCTTCAACTAGGTCCTTCTCAACGATGCATGGCATCCACTCTCGACATCGGGAATTTGATGTGGGCCATTGGAATTTTACTCCTCCCGTTGATACTTGCAGTACCTGCAAAAATTCTCTATCAAACAGTGATACTTGGCGTTGGACCTGCAGAGAGGAACTATCGCTCAACCGTCCAAAAAATCCTCGATTCGGGCATGCAAGTTGAACAATTTAGGGAAGTACTTGACGAGGAAGCAAGAAGGCTCGGACTGAAGGCAAGCCGGGCTAAATTAAATGAAACTGACATGCTCTATCCACTGAGCTTGACACACTTCTTGCTAGTACCAATGATATTCATTCTCCCGATAATTGCTGTTCTTTCACTACCAATTATTGTCATGGGAATTCCGGTTCTGTACATTCTCGAAGTTTTGCTTATTAGGCGAAGAATTCTTGTCAATGCGATTAAACTTCTAGAGACTTGGTTCGGAAAGCAAATTATTCACATTCCAGATGCAGGAAACGATCACTGTAGTAATGACGCTAAAGTTCTAGATGCATCAAATATAGCGGTCCATTTCCACAAGGTACCGAGAGTGGTATTCCTTGGTTTGTTCTCATGGCTGATTATACATTGGACACTTAGACTAGACTCTCAAATTACTGAATTCATACTAGCAGGATTATTCTACATCCTACTGCTTGGAATTGTTGGTATTGTTGCTACTGCCCTCGAATCAAATCTTGTTTTAGTAGATCCAGCAAGAGGACGAATTATCCCTATTTCTGATTGGCTCGATTCTATGCTTACTCCGATTGTAGGAGTAGGTTTGATATTTTTACTCGGTAGAGATCTAATGACCGAAGCAAGGGACGATGGTAACACAATCCTATTCGCTGCAACTGTATTGATGGTGCTTTATTGTGCTACTGCGGTAGGGGTTACATTCCAGTGGGGATATGCTTGGTGGCACGGTAAAACGATTCGAAAGCAGTTCGAAACCCAAGCCATTGACAAATTAAACCCACAATCATACGATTTGACAAGACATCAAGGCCGAATTCAACTCAATGTAAGATGCTCTATGGCAGAGAGAATCGAAGGTGGCATAGGCCACACAAGCAATCTGACATTCACAGATTTAGACAACCTGCCTACCGCCCATGATGAGGCGTTAAAGAGCCCGAATAACCCGCTATGAAATCAGTTCATCCAAGGGATTTCATCCGGTATTTCTGCGAATATATTTGCAGGCAATGCGGTTTTGATTTTAGAAACATAACCCAAACCCGCAGATGTTTCCTCTTGCCATTTTGCGTACTCATCATAGGTTTCCATCTTCAAGACCAGGTTATTTTCACGGTTCCATGCCATTGTTTGCATTTCAGTCCCGGGAGGATCATGCCCAGTACAAACCAAAACCTCTCCGGAAAATCTCTCTAGAACGTCCAAAGCCTGCCAATGTAGGTGTGGCCTACCACTTGGAAGATCGTCTCTTCCAACTCCTCCATCACCAGTAAATAGGAAGTCGCCTGTGAAGATGTAATCACCACATTCGATAATCATCGAATCACCAGTGTGACCTGGGGAGTGGTGGAAGTGGAATTCAATCTCACCCATCGTAACCGATGTTTCTTCATCGACGTAGATTGTTACTCCCAATGAAGGCGTATCATTCCACATAAGGTACTCGCAGCCCTTCATTTCTGCTAACTTGAAGCATCCTGTGATGTGATCGGCATGCGTGTGTGTAGCCATAGCATACTCGAGAGTAAGCCCTCTGTCTTCAATGATGGACAGATAGTCACTCAAATTATCCCAAACAGGGTCAATCAATGCAACTTTCTTTGTTGATTCGCACTCTACAAGATAGGTCATTGCCCACATGTCCTCATTCAACTGTTCGACTCGCATGCTGTAGGCTAGGTGTTTCCATACTTCAACTATTCATCATTATGATGCATGAGTTCAATAACCCCTGTCAAAATTTGCAACTCGAGGCACTCTTATGGAAGCAATCACATTCGGAGTTTTTGGAATACTAATTATCGTTGCATTTCTTTTGGGGAAAGGCAGCAAATCAAAAATTGACAATTCAGATTTAACGAATGAAGTACGAGAAATAATCAACCGTTCACAAGACGCAGTGAAGACCACATTGACTAGCGAAATTAGGGATAGAAACAATGACTCTCGTGACACCTTAGTTGCAGTGCTGAAGACCCTTGGAGAAGAACAACAAAAGATGCAGAAGACATTAGGAGAGGAGCAGCAAAAACATCTTGTCGTTGTCGGAGAAAATATTTCAAAATTGCAAACCTCAAATGAAAAGAAACTTGATGAGATGAGAAATGTGGTTGATGAGAAACTACAAACAACACTGGAAAAGCGAATAGGTGAATCGTTCAAATTAGTCAGTGACCGGCTAGAAGCGGTTCACAAAGGACTTGGAGAGATGCAAACCTTGGCCACGGATGTTGGAGGATTGAAGAAAGTTCTAACCAACGTTTCAACGAGAGGAGCAATGGGAGAAATTCAAGCCGAGAGAATTCTGGAACAGATTCTAGCGCCTGCTCAATATGGAAAGAATGTCAAGACTCATCCAGAATGCAAAGGACAGGTTGAATTTGCTATCAAACTCCCTGGAATAGATGGCACCATGGATGAACCAGTATGGTTACCCATCGATTGTAAATTCCCAAAGGAAGATTATGAAAGACTCTTAGATGCTTACGAAACTGGTGACAAGAAGGCTGTAGAAAAAGCATATTCGACCTTTGAATCAAATGTAACCGCTAAAGCAAAAACGATTCGCAAAGAATACGTCTCTGCCCCGCACACAACAGATTTTGCAGTGATGTTCCTTCCAACTGAAGGTCTCTACGCTGACGTAGTAAGGAGACCAGGGTTGTTTGAATCGCTGCAAAGAGATCACCAAATTGTTGTAACCGGGCCTTCGACTTTAGCAGCATTCGTCAACAGTTTGCAAATGGGATTCAGAACGCTAGCTCTTGAAACTAATGCTAGTCAAGTCTACAACGTTCTCGGTACTGTGAAAACGGAATTTGTGAAGTTTGGAGAACACCTCGGAAAACTCCACAAACAGCTCAATACCGCAGCAAACACAATTGGTGGAGATGGTGAATCTATTCAAAGAAGATTAAGAGCAATGGAGCGAGCACTCAAAGAAGTAGAAGCCCTAGATTCCCCATCAAATGAGATTATGGGCCTACTCGAAGATTAATCAACAAACAACACTCCGGTGAAACCATGGACCACCCCGAAACAGTGTTGTACCTCGAGCACGACGGGAAGGTTTTGCTTGTTGATTCTGAGGGAAACGGCCCAATGAAGCCCACAATGAACAACACGGGTAGCACTAGATTCAGATTCCCAACACGATATGAAGCGAAGAATTTGGGAATTGAATGGGAAGTCAAAAACACATTCGACATCCTAGGTTTTGAAGTAATCAAAGCACACCCAAATGTCGAATGGCCTGAAAACTGGGCGTGGAAAGATGAATGCATTAGTGACGATGAGGTTCATCCAATTGCAAGAGAGTCAATTTACAGGTCTATTCACAGACTTGTTTCAAAGGTCATGGTACTGAATACTCAAGGTCAAGTACTGATGGGCAAAATCGAGCGAGGTCACTTTGTTGGCCATTGGACTTTACCCGGGGGATACATGGACCATGATGAACACCCGGCGGTTGGTTGCGTTCGAGAAACCCTAGAGGAAATGGGTATTGCGATAGAACTTGAAGACGAAGCACCAATTATCACACAACGAATATTCACAAATGAAGGAATTTCGTTTGTTTCTTTCACCTATAAAGCAAACTGGGATGGGGACAATTCAGAAATAAAATTGAAAGAAAATGAAATCTCTGAATTCGCATGGCTGAGCCCTGCTGAAGCTCTATCCAGAGCAGTATCAGGATTTGATGCTGCTGCTCTCAGACACCTATGAGATTCTTTGCAGCGTCTAGGGCTTCTGGAAGTCCGTCGGGATTTGAACCTCCACCTTGAGCAAAGGTTGGACGACCACCGCCTCCTCCTCGAATGTGGGATGAAATTCCTCTGAGAATATCAACTGCGTTGAATCTTTCACTTGCAACAGTATCCTCGGTTGTTGCAACCATGAGTTTGCCACCTCCCTCACGGCTACCCAGTACTGCAATAGTTGGATTAGACTGATCAAGTGTTAACTCTTTGAGCATCTTTGTCATCTGTTTCAAGTCACCATCTACTTCCATTACAACGACTCTGACTCCGTCAACTTCAGACATGTCATTTCCACCACCTGAAGTTCTGAGCCTCACAATTTCGGCTTCGAGTGCTTCAATTCTCTTGCGTTGTTCTTTCCATTCACTGAAGAATCTAGTTGCAGTAGTAGGTAAATCCTCTAATGGTACTTGGAAGACATCAGATGTGTCACGGAGTATTGCTTCTTGATTGCGTGCATGATCCATTGCAGCTTGTCCTGCTACAATGTGGAGCCTTTCAACACCATCTTGAACCGCATTAGACCTGATTACCCTAATTTGACCAATTCGCCCTGGCTCATCGTGATGGGTTCCACCACAGGCCTGTATGTCGTGGTCTGAAATTCTCAAAATCCTGATATCACTACCTTTTGGAGCACCACCCTGATACAGATCGAAACCATATTTTCGGTCTGCATCTTTACGGTCAAGGGTAATTTTTTCTGTTCTTGCAACGCTGTGAATTACTTCATTAGCAAGGGATTCAATAGCATCAAGTTCAGCCCTAGTCAATCTCTTGTGGTGAGTGATATCGAGTCTCGCAGATTCTACCGACTTGTTTGCACCAGCCTGGTATATGTGAGGTCCAAGCAGCCTTCTTGCTGCACCACCAACAATGTGGACCGCTGTGTGGTGGTCCATCAATTGACGTCTTCTTGTCCAATCAACCTCTCCATGAACCATATCCCCTACGTCGAAGGACCCGTTTGTAAGGTGAATAATCAAATTTCCAACTTTCCTTGTATCAAGGACTGAATTGGATGCGTAATCGCAACTGAGATTGCCATAGTCGGCTTCTTGACCACCACCTTCTGGATAGAAGCATGTTTTGTCTAAAATGACACCATGTGTGGCTCCCTCTGGCAAGTCTTCTCCAACCAATGGAAGGCAACTGAGTACGCTTGCTTCGAAGTTCTGCTGTGAAACATCATCGTAGTAAAGTGGAATTGTTGGAGGCAACTCTGGAATATTCTCAACTATTGGTTTGACGCTAACAGACTTTGCAGCCGCCTTTGCCATGGCCGCATGTCTCTCCGCCATTTCTGCATTGAAACCAGTCCTTAGAGTGAGTTTTTTCCAACCCAAATCATTTGCAATGTTGATTACTAGGTCTGGAGATATACCATGACTGTCATTGATTGTAAACAGTATTTCATCTGGTAATTCTAAAGAATCCACGGTGACATCTTTGATTGCGGTTTTGACGACTTGGTTACCCTTTCGAATCATCTCATCATATCGCTCTTCTTCACCTTTGAGAATCGTCAAAAGTCCTTCTTGGGTTTGTTTCATGCGCTCTGTTGAATAATTTACTTCAAGGTGATGAGACGCTAATTCAGCCAGACTAATCTCTAGTTTGAGATCGTCTCTCATTCTAAGTACTCTTCGAGCAATCATTCTTGCAAGGTATCCTGCTTTCGAATTAGATGGAACTAATCCATCACCGAGCATATTGGAAAGGGCGTGCATATGGTCAGGTATCGCATAAATTTTGGATAGCGGCTCAGTTATCGCAGCAAACAATTCTGGATTGATGTTGTGCCCTCTTTCAGCAAGCCTCGAGAGGAAAACTTCACGCATTCTATCGCCATCACTTCCGGCTTCAATGTTCATAATTCCAAATAATCTACTCATTTCACCGAGAAGGGAATCCATTTGAGTTTGTGTCATATCGAAACTTTCAGCTGAAAATCCAGCCAAGTCCTTCAACCAAGCAACGCTTTCGGGATATATCGCTTCGTATATTGTAGGAGTGCCTGCTGCTGCCCAACAAAATCTCTCAAGACCATATCCGGTGTCGATAATTTGCAGAGGCATCTCAGAGTATTTCACGCCCTTAATTTCTATATCCCCGTCCTCATCCTCAGCGAGGTTCATGAAAACCAAAGTTGCAAGTTCAAGACCACCAACAATTACCTCGACTGCAGGACCTGCATTTCCTCCACCAGACCATGGATTCTCGACATAAGTCACCTCTGATGGATCTATACCAAATGTAGTACACAACAAGTCGTGGCAGTGCTTTACACACTCTTCCATCCAGTAGTACATTTTCCCTTCATCTGGGCGGTTGAAAACGTGGTGCGCCATCATTTCGAATGTCGTCAAGTGCCTACCTGAGCGGCCAACGGCATCAATATCATTCAGCCTAATGCAAGGTTGAGAAATTGCGAGCGGGTTGGCAGGCGGTTCTACTGCCCCTGAAGTTACGTGAGGTTGGAAATCTGCAATACTGGCAATAGTAAGGTGAATATCATCCCTCCATCTTGCAAGAACAGGGTATGGTTCTACGCGTGTGTGTTCTCTATTCTCAAAGAAACCGATGAATTCCTCACGCATTGTATCCTTCAGTTCACGTCCCCTTTGGTCAAAGCCATCTATGATTGGCGCACCAATAAATGTGTACTCATCCTCTTCAGTATCTCCACATGTGTCTCTGTCTGCATCACAGGACCAAAACCACAGCCCTGTTACTCTACACTGTCTGCGAGTGTATCCGTTTTGATGAAACACTTCGAGGTCGATTGGAGGAAGTCCCATTAGTGTCACCTGCCCTTACGGACATAATCATGGGGGCATCAATACTCCTTCAAACCATCCCTGCTAAAACAGAGAAATGAAGTGATGTAAGTGGTGGGGAGCCTGTGACCGGAGCAGAATGGCAGGACCATCTCGAGGTAGAGAATGAGGGTTTAATGCGAATTCGTAAACACGGCTCAATGAATGTCGATGCAATGATCGTCTCCAATCCGGAGCATCTTGCAAAAAGCAGCGATGAGAGGTCGATATCACAGCTCGTCAATATTGCATCTATGCCAGGTGTTGTCGGAGAAGCTTGGGCAATGGCTGATTGGCACTTTGGATACGGCTTCCCGATAGGAGGGGTGCTAGCAACAGATGTAAATTGGGGGGAAGAAGGTGGTTCAATTTCTCCAGGAGGTGTTGGGTTTGACATCAATTGTGGTGTAAGAATGGTAGCACTGGAATGCAGTGTTGATGACATTCCAAATATTGACAGACTCGCAGGACGATTGAACGGAAGAATTCCTTCCGGCGGATCTGGAAAAGGCGGATTGGATATTACAAATCAAGATTTGAATGAAATCATATCAAGAGGTACAAATGCGATGGTAGACCTTGGTTTCGCATACGATGAAGATTTGAAAAATATAGAATCCGGAGGATTTCTAGAAACCGATAGCGGTGTTTCCGAGAGAGCATTCAATCGTGGCCTCAAAGCATTAGGTACACTTGGTTCTGGCAACCATTTCCTCGAGTTACAAACTGTTCAATCAATAGAAGATAGTAATCCCCATGATCTGTTTGAGGGACAAGTCGTGTGCATGATACATTCAGGAAGTAGGGGATTAGGGCATCAAGTATGTACTGATCATGTTAGGGGTTTGGAAGACAAATACAGGAATCGCCAAGGCACTTGGTACAACGAAAAATGGGGATTTGAGATACAAGATAGACAATTAGCTGCAGCACCGATTCACAGCAAAGAAGGACAATCTTACCTTGATGCCATGAATGGAGCTGCGAATTTCGCATTTGCAAATCGAAGCGCACTAACCCATAGACTTCGTCAAACACTAGCCGTTGAAATGAATGTAGAGACGCGGCTATTGTATGATGTCAGTCACAATATCGCAAAAGAGGAGGTACACGAGATTCATGGAGCAAGGTGTACTTGTATGGTCCACAGAAAAGGTGCAACACGAGCGATGCCAAACCAACCTGTCTTGGTACCTGGGGACATGGGTACTGGATCTTGGTTATTGGAAGGAGTAGAAACAAACCGAGCGTTTTCATCTTCTTGCCATGGTGCAGGAAGAGTTCTTTCTAGATCACAAGCGAAGAAACAAATAGATGGTAAAGCGCTGAAGAAAGAATTAGAATCTAGGGGGATTAGAGTTCATGCAAATACTCCAAACATAATGTCAGAAGAGGCACCAGATGCCTACAAAAACGTAGATGAAGTCATTGAACTATCACATAAAGCAGGCCTAGCAAAACCGATTGCTAGAATGATGCCACTAGCTGTAATTAAGGGCTAATCACATACAGTAGTTCATTTTCGGTTGGCCATACGATGGTGCTGCACCGCTAGTAACACCATCTGGTTCCTCACAAATTACGGAGAGGAGTGTGTTCACTAACTCCTTCAAATCTGCAACTTGTGTTTGTAATTCTCGAACACGGGCATCCGTATCCTTGCTGACGCTTCTATTATTCATGCCAATCCCATCCAGAGAGACTTGCTCTCTGATGTTGAGTTAGGAAAATAGGCTTTAATTGATTTCGGTTACGAAATAGTGTAAATCGCGCGTTTGCTTAGTCAATCTACTTTTTCAGAGTGCTCAACATCCGCCCAAGGGTCACTCTCTTCTACCGGTTCAACAACGGGTTCCTCAACCTCATCAGCAGTCGTTTCTTGTGCATCTGAGTCCTTTTCTTCATCAGAGTTTTGAGTTTCAACGGTTTCGTCTTCACCATTGCCGTCATTTGAATTTAGAACCTCTGATGCAGAATCTAATGCAGGCCTGTCTGGCGAAATAGGTGGTAGAATTGGTGTCTCCTTTTGTTCTTGGAAATCTTCAATGTCATCTTCTTCCCATTCATCATCATCATAGAATATACTGTAATCGGACTTTTCTCTACGCATGAGAACGATAATCGCAAAGGCCGCACCAATCAAAAGCAATGCAAGAATACCAATTGTAAGAGCTGTGCCATCTAAACCACTCTCTGCGTCATCCTGACTTATCACTCTTGGCATATCGCTCTCAACATCTAAGTCACAGGTAGCATTACCATTTATGCTAGAACAATGTGGTAACATTGAGTTTTCAATCCATAGGTCCATGCCACTGACGTTAACGTATAGGTTCTGATTTCCAGCCCCGTATGTTTCAAACAATAGTGGAATTGTTTCCATTGTCTGTCCAGGAGCAATAGTTAGGTCTACTTCACCATGAGATAACCAATTCCTCGCAGCACCTAAGTCTTCAACAAGTGAGATTTTAACAGTACCCGCTTTTGTACCAAGATTTCTAACTTGGACAACCACACCGATTTCAGTTCCTTCGACAACCTCGTTTCCTCTTGGAATAGAACCATCTGCGAGGGTAATTTCGATATTTGTCACAGTCAAGTCGAAGGAAAGTACAGTGAATATCGTATTCATAGGGTCAATCTCGGATAGACCTGTTCCTCTAGCAGCATTCCCTGCCAAGTCGACAACGTCGACCCACCAAATCAGTTCATCACCTTCCACAAGTGTAACATTTACTCCTTCAGTGAAATCTACACTACCAGAATATGTCCATGTACCTGAGTTGTTGGCAATATACGGGATAATGCTACTAGATTGGCCATTATCCATAATCAAACCATTTCTCAAAAATGCCCAATTAACTTCTATATCGCCTGCTGGCATTCCTCCTTCTTCAATAATCAAAACCGAATATTGTAGCGTCTCTAATTCCTCATCGTTGAGCGATAACGGTGCGGTTGAAAACTGAACGACTGGTAAGGTTTCATCAACTGTAATCATGGTATTAAGCGAAGATAGATCATATCCTGGGAGAGGAACTCCAGTTATTGAATAATCCACGACCAATTCGGGTGTTGATAGTGACCTCGATGGTAAGATTAGACCGGTTTCCCAACTGCCACCCACAACAACTTCCGCATATACTTGAAGCGGTTCACTACCATAACTTGTGCTAACCGTTACTTCAAGGCCCTGGCTAGGTAGATTTTCTACAGGAATTCCAGATTTCGAATAGACTACCTTACCAGTGAAAGTCAAATCATCACCAGGCTGAACAAATATGTGCCCTGATGATGGTTGAGAAATAGGTGGTGTGTTGTCAGATTTTTCATCCAATGTCACCTTGAGATCATTGTCCAGTTGCCAGCGAATATCTCCCAAATTTGTTAGCAATGCTACAGGGTTCAAATCATCATCATCAAACACGACTATAGCTGGCAAAGCATATTCAGGAACTAATGATTCATCGAAATCCCAATCTAAACTAAAGTGCCAAGACACGTACCAAGAATCTCCATCACCTTGTATGGTAATTACATCATGAAGAGTTAGTTGTGAATCATTATTTGTGTAAATTGCACCATTTCTAGGCTCCCAATTCATTACTCCCACTTCATCTACATCTGCGCCTAGTAACTTTACTGTAACGATGTCGATTGAATCAACTCCATTCGCATCACTAATTTCCATCGTGAGGTTGTGCATTTGTCCTGCGAGTAATTGGTCGCTAACCGAATCCAATTCCAATGATGAGAGAGGAATTGTTGTTGGTTCATTTACTGCTATAATCATTGTTGCCATGTCATTATCGAGACCAGGGCTTCCTCCGAATAGTAATTCATGACCAGCATAATCTATTGAGGTAAAGTAAACCGAAAGTTTAGCATTCATCTGCATTCCCGAAACATCGATTCCACCGAATGAGAGTGTTCTCTCACCAGCCACACCCTCTGGCAGTGGTTTCGACATTGTTCTGTATTCTAACTCATCTGCAACCCCATCAAGATTTGTGTCATCCAATTCCTGACGCCAATAATGCATTACAACTTCATTGCCAAGTGCTTGATTATCCGTAATTGTAACTTGTAGAGACAATGGTGTGCTAGGGTCCCATGTGTAGCCGTCTGCAGCTAGCAATCTCTGGCCAGAGTTAACCTGAAGATTGGATGCATAAGGTGATTCTGAATCAAGCAATACAGTGACTGGACTGGTGAAAGTTGTATCTTCTGCCCCTGACGCACCTGTCGCAGGTCCAGCCCTGATTACGTAAGGAGTTAGGTTCACTTGTGTATTGTTGACGGGCAATGTTACAAGACCAGTCCACTGTCCGTCACTAGTTGAGTTTAGGATTACGTCTGAACCACCTATGCTAACTGCGACTTCGAAATCTTCCGTCTGTGGCCTGAGGTCTAGCGTATTCTCAAAACGTACGGTTCCTGAAACTGAAACTTGACTTCCAGATTTAGCCCAGAATGGGTAATCTGGAGAAAACATGTCAGACAACTCATGACCGTAGAAATCGACAACCTTCCATGTATCAACTTGAAGATCGTTTTCGCTAGCTTGTATTCCTATATCTCCAGACTGAGCAGTAGCAGGAGATAGCCCCTCCAAGTTTCCAGCAATTATTTCGTATGCTTGAGCTGTCCAAATCACTGATTGTGAATCATTCCAATCCCAATCGACCTCAAACTGCCAATCCACTACCAACCTACCACCGATTTCAGTTACCGATGAGTTGTTCTGCAGTTTCAACATGCCAAAGCCACTACTTTGAGTGAACACTGGGCTGGTGTGGATGTCTGTCAGAGTAATTGTTACACTGTCACCTGATGAATCCATACCAATCAAGTGAATTTCGTCGATGTTTTCATTTCCAAGTAAATGGTGATGTTGGGTAATGAATCCCTGCAACTCACCAGTTGGATACCAAGTAACAGGGACATTAAATGGATGGTTAGTAATCATATTTTCATGATATACTCCTCCATCGATTGCAACTCCACCAGTTGAAGCAGTCCAAGTTATTGGTACATTCACGATATCGATTTGACCATTGTTTGAGTTTTGCTCGTGATAGTCTTTGACAGTCTGACCTAACCCGGATACATTCTCCAGCAAATTATACCCAATTGCGAATGAGCCAATATTGAAATTTGAACCGTTAGATGCAAACTCAATATCAATCATTGACCAATCCCTTCCCGAAGAATCAGTGTATGTACCGGATGTGGCAAACTGAGGATTGGAAATTGACACTACCGATGTAGACCAGTTAGTGTATGCAATTTGGTAAAATTGATTTGAACCGCTAGATACTGCCAATGGTGATGTGCTTCCATCCGGATTTAGACCGATTAGCATAGTATGGACATTAGCTCCATCAGGAATCATAACTGAAAGTGTTCCAGTGTCTTGGATATCAAGCGAATGTTGAATTTGATTAGAATTGATTTGAGTCTGCCAGCCATATGAACCGTATCCCGGCATTGAACTGAACTCCCAGTCGATTGCTCCATCATCTGCTAAATCGATTGTTGCACCGCTTGCAGGTTGAGCGAAAGCGCCACGGAATACTAACTCAGATACAGAAGCACCCGGAGCAAAAGTAACTCTAGGAGCGATTGAAGTACGCATATCACCTAGGTTAAGAACTGAATTTACACTCGTTGTGGTAACGCTTTGAGTACCAGATGTGGTGAGTGAAGCTGTAACTCCAGTGAAGTTACCCGTCAAAGTTGCTGAAGATATTGGCCGGGACGATAATCCGGAATCACCAGTAACTGCGATTGTACCTCCACCATTATTGACCCAGGTGCCATTTGATAAGCGTGTTAGCGAAGAGGGTATATTCCAACCGTTAGAGTCGCCAAAGTACCTTGTAGCACCCACAGTTAACTCACGGATCAAAGGCGTGTAATATTGGTCATCTGTACCCATGTTAACTTCGATGTATATGCCTGAATGATTATCTCTGTCAATACTAGCCAAAGAGAGAGGTAGAGACATATTTTCATGTCCGGGAATTAATTGACCTGAAGCGTCTAACACGTCAACACCATACCAAGTATTTGCTGGCAGAATTACGTCCGCATCAACGAATCCGTACCCAAGGTCGTTTGTAGAAATAAGAGGTGATCTCCACGAACCTTCGGTCTCAAACCAGTCGACTTCTAGACCAATATCATCAACGTACCACCCCGGCTCCTGTACAGCAGTGTCGCTGATTTGTCTAAATCTGAATGACACGTTATTTCCTGAGAGGTTAGATACATCGTACTCCATACTCAGCCATGGAATGTTTGCACTGCTAGTGCATGAAAATTGACCTGAAGCAGCGACATACTGTCTTCCATCCCAAACATTAGTCCCAATGAATCCACTAGTGCTAGTTATTGTTCCATCATACCAATTAGTACTGTTCGTATAATTCACAAATGCTTGATTCCAAGCACCACCATTGGTGGAGACATACAGTAATCCGCCGTCCCAACCATCCTCTGCACACATCCAGTGCTGCCAAACAAATCTCGCACTCGCTCCTAACGGAACGTAGTAAGACGGCGAATACAGAGAATTATCAGAACTAGAATCATAATCTCCACAGAGATTTGTACCAAATCCAAGACTAGCACTAGGGAAAGATGTTGGGCCATCGGTGTAGTTTGAGCAAACTGCACCAAATTGCCAACCGGTTTGACCTGCTTGATTAGATATCGACCAACCCCCTGGCGGTAATGCGGGGGCATCTTCTAGTGAATCTGTTATACTCAGCCCACCTGCTCCTATCTGTATGAAAGCCCAGTCATTTGTAGCGCCATTTATTCCGTAATTGGACGCACTGCTTGAATTAGATAGGTGATTTACATCAACGGTGGTTCCGTTTGAAGTGATTATCTTGAACCAGTCCACAGTCAAACCTTCGCGCTCGTCGGTAGAAGACCCGTATTGTACGGAACTATCTGTTTGAACGACGTACCTAATTTTGGAGGTGTTGTTGGAGCCAAGCATGGCTTGTGGAATTGAGAAATCGAGAGTAACGAAACCTCCTGAATCATCAAACACTGTTGTTCCGTTTGGTAGCGTATAACTGCTACCTGGTATCGCACCAGTTCTCGAACGACAGTCTGTCGTTGTGGCGGAAGTACCGGATGAAATATCAGTCCACGTGGTTCCATTATCTGTAGATAACTCAACACAGAAATTGTCGTATGATGAACCTTCGAGGTCGAACTCAAGCCTTGTTTGAACCTTGGAACCCGTTGATGTGTTCGAGAGATCGATTGCACTTTCCAGTGCAGCATGAGCGTTGTTACTGTAAAAACAGGTGCTTCCTGTTTGACTGTAGCATCCATGGTGCCAATATCCAACTGAATTGCCCTGATTTGTTACGGAAAAACTGTCTAAGAACCAACCGGGTCGTGAAGTACTGTTGCTATCGGTCCATACTTGGAATCTAAACTGCATCAGAGTGGCATTTGAAATTCCTGAGATATTATCAAGATTGAAAACCACTGTGTTCCAGCCACTGAAGTTGCCATTACCAAATACTGCAAATCCCGAACCATTTGCACCATTTGGAACCGATGCATTTGCAGATATTGTCGAGGTGTATCCGCCGCTTGGTGCAATGTAGGTCCAAGGCCCGTTGTCAAGTCTGTACTCAACCCATGCGCCGTCAAGGGAATCGAGGTGGTGAGAATGTGCAAAAGAGAGATTGAAATTGTTGATTGGTGATGGAATCGCGAATTGAGGAGCTATCAACGCTCCCGATGAACTAGTTGGCAAACCTTGACCGGGTAAAGTGGCTGCGACTACTCCACCATCTGCTGCTGTGGCTGGAGCAGAACCATGGGCCATTGTTCTGGTTGTTCCGGATACTGTACCATTCATGCTGCTGGGATTAACAGCTTCCCAAATAGAGCCAGTGTGAGACCAAGCGGATGGTAACTGCAAACTTGCTGAAGAAAATGAATCGACATTAGAAACTGCAGAATCTGGCATTAGTGACATCGCTCCTTCGAATTTACCAATCATAGTGTTTGAAAATTGGCCTGATGTGAAATTTCCGGGAACATCTTCACCTGTCCAGGTAACTCCATATCCATCTTCAAGATAACCGCTCTCATCAACGTGCAACCATGCATCGATTACTGTTGCATTTCCTGGCACCTCAAACGCATCTGAAACCGTTTGTGAGGCGCCTGATAAGCCGGATGGACCATTCCAGGAACTAGTCGCCGCTGAGGCTACATGGCTGATCATTAGAATCGTCAAAAACATCGCGAGGGAAGTTTTAGTGTGAGACTTCATGATGACTACCGGACCCTACGGGTCCGCTGTATCCTATCAACCCTGCCCCAAAAAGCCACTAACAAAAAAGAAACAAACTTGGAGCCACCAGCGAGACTTGAACTCGCGACCTCCTCATTACCAATGAGGTGCTATACCACTAAGCCATGGTGGCGTATTCGGCGCCACCTACCGTTGTGATATAATCGATTCGGATTCACCACAGGCTATCACCAACCGTTTCGGTTAAACATGGAAGGCCTGTCGGCGAAGTTGCAGCCGAGATCGCATAGCCTGGTAGTGCGCGCGACTGGAAATCGCGTGGGCCCGTCCCTCGGGAGTTCAAATCTCCCTCTCGGCGCCACGATTCTTGAAATCAAATTCGAACCAAAATTCTAGAGGATTTTTCTGCAAGGCAGAGTAGTGATTTGTGCTTTATTTGCTAGAATTCACACCTCCGTAGGAGGTGCAAACGACCGAAATGACTCAAAGGGAAAACAGTCAGGCCCCACTATGGCGGAAGAGTTCTCGGGAGAGATAGAAATCTCCGCAGAAACTCATGGAGACATGCCATTTCGCCTAGCGGATATAGTTCTAGACAAGGAATTTGCAGATTTACATCCGATTTTCAAGTCGGTTGACAAGCTTCGCCACGAATGGAAATTTCAGTTCAAATTACTCAGACGTGAATGGGGACAGCCTCATATTTTGACTATGCTGACAGGAATTGCGGCATTCCTACTTGGCTCTGTTTCTACAGATTTGTATGCTGGGGGAGACCCAAAAGTCACTGGTCTGGATGGCTTGGCAGGCATTGGTGGATTTGCGTTTTTCCAATTAATAATTTCAGGGATACTATGGGTTTGGTTCTTTGTTCAGATTTCGGTAAATTTTCCGATTATGCGCGGACACGTCATCAACATAATCATAATTTGGGGTTCGATTTTCTTATCTCAAGTAGTACTTCATGTAAGTTCTCCGAGTTTCCCAATTGGTGCTAGTTTAGGTGATGCGCTGGGTGGAGTCATGCTTACCGCAGTTGGTTGCTTCTTCACATACTTCTTCTGGAAGGCGGTAACTGAAACACGAGATTACCATGTTCAGGAGAACCATGTTCATACAGATGTAAGAATTATGGAAGAGGCAATGGTAGAGCATAGTTTGTTTTCGTGGACGACAATGGTCGTGATGTGGGTTGTTCTCATGGTCATTAATGGCTGGTCTGGGGCACATTTCATCGCAGACAGGACTGTGGAAGACTACGGTGTTTACTTCATCCATCTAATCACTGGTGTTGCTCTAATCTACACATTGATGCACATGCTGTGGTTTCCCCAGCGAATGTTGGGTGAAGGAGCTAAAGTTCAGACAAAGGCAGCAGCAGCAGCAGATGCGGATTTGCTTATTGAAGGAGTCATTCTTGCTACAGAGGGAGAATGTCCAGCCTGTAATGCAAACGCTCCAATCAGCCAAAACGAAAAGGGGGAAACACTCGTTGATTGTGCAAATTCAGATTGTAATAGTCGAGGCGTCGCTGGGGAAATATGCATAGGCTGTGAAGAAACATACCCCACTAGATACACTTGTTCAGAGTGTGGACTAAACAGCCCTGTTGTAGACTACATACCCGATAAGGAGGCTTGGTGATGTTTGGAAACCTCAGGGAAGATTTCCCTACTCTTTCAGGGGAAAATGCTCCTGTTTACTTAGACAATGCATGCATGACATTACGGCCAAACTCTGTAATCGAGGCTATCCGTTCATACTACGAAGAATCTCCAGGGTGCGGTGGCCGATCTGTTCACAGATATGCAACAACGGTATCTAGAAAAATGGTAAACTGTAGGAATAATCTTGGGAAATTATTCAATGCAAATGAATCAAATGAGATCATTTTCACCAAAAACGCAACACACTCTCTCAACCAAGTGGCTAAAGGGCTAAACTGGGAAAAGGGTGACGTGATCTTAACTACAGACCGTGAGCATAATTCAAACCTCGTCCCATGGTTACAACTAGAGGAAGAGAAAGGTGTAGACCACAGGGTCGTAAAGTCAAACGAAGATAATACATTCAGCATGGAGAATTTCGAAAATGCATGTGCGGAAGCTGGAAAGAACTTGAAGATGGTCTCTTTATCCCATGTTGGAAATTTGGATGGTGTTGCAACACCTGTAAAAGAAGCTGCAAAGATTGCGAAGGACCACGGAGCGTTAGTTTGTATTGATGGAGCTCAATCAACTCCACACATGAAGGTAGATGTTCAAGACTTAGGAATAGATTTCATGGCATTTTCAATTCACAAAATGATGGGCCCTTCTGGAATGGGTGGTCTATGGGGGAAAATGGACTTGTTGGAAAACATGCGTTCCATACAATCTGGAGGTAGTACCGTAGAGACCTCGCATTACGATTCAATGGTTTGGTCAAAACCACCAGCAAAATTTGAAGGGGGTTTGGGTAATTATGCTGGAATTCTAGGTACCAATGCTGCCATCGATTACATTTCAAAGATTAATTTAGATGACGTTCACGAACACGAGGTCAAATTGAACAAAGTTATGACGTCTGTATTGAAAGATGTCAATGGACTGAGTATAATTGGACCAGAAGATGCAGCAAAGCGTGGAGGAATTTGTTCAATTTTGTTAGACAACATTGACGCTCATGACATTGCGATTTTACTCGACGAGGCTGCTGGCGTAATGGTTCGCAGTGGAATGCACTGCGTTCATTCGTGGTTCAATAACAAGGGATTAGATCGAGGCTCTCTTCGGGCAAGTGCATATCTGTACAACACAGAGGATGAAGTTAGGTTGTTCGCAGAAACATTGGTTGAAGCGGTAGAAGCACTTGGGTGATAACGTGCAGCCTGCTCCTCATATTCCCGATGGAGAACTAGAAACCGACCTAGATTTCATCAAGCAACTGACAGTTTTTGCTTCCTGCGTTCTTCTTATTGCAGTTGGAATATTTGCTTACATGATATACACTGGAGAAATCAGCCTATCGGGCCCCTCAGCACTTGTCCTAGAAAAAGAGGAAGATTTCGACAGACTCGTTCAATATGACCTAGTAGATGACTACTCAGGTAATGGTGTGAGTGTTTGCATGGTAGACTCAGGGATAGACATGGCCCATGACGACTTGTCAGAATTAAACCTCGCAGGTTGGTCTGATTTTATTGGTAATGGAGATGATCCATATGACGATAACGGGCATGGTACAATGATGGCAGGAATCTTAGTTGCAGATGGTTCACTTACCGGTCTAGCAGTTGACGTTGATTTGTATGTAGCCAAGGCACTATCAGGAAATGGAGAGGGTAATGACGAAACTGTAGCAGAGGCAATAAACTGGTGTATTGCTAAAGATGTCAACATAATTTCACTCTCCCTAGGTGGTAATGCATCTGGATTCTCAATAATTCTCGGCGACCAAGTTGAAGATGCGGTTGAAAATGCATACAATGCGGGAATTGTGGTCGTTGCGGCAGCAGGTAACGACGGTGGTGCGAATGATGATGGAGATGTCGCATCTCCAGGAATCGTTGACACTGTAATATGCGTTGGTGGTGTTGATTCAAACGGAAACATTTGGAGTGGTTCTTCTGTTGGAGACAACAATGGAAGACTATGGCCGCCGATGATGCCAAGAAATAGCCCTGATGAGAAACCAGAAGTCGTCGCACCGGGACACAAAGTACCTGTGATTATGCCAGGGAACAACTGGGGACTTTCATCTGGTACAAGTGCTGCTACGGTATATGTCACTGGCGCAATTGCATTAATGTTCGAAGCAAATCCTAACCTCAAAGATTCAGGGACAGATATGTTGGACAACTTGAAACAGTGGATTGCAGATTCCTCACAAAAGAAAGGTGGCCAGGAAAACCACGATGACTACTACGGTTATGGTTTGCTTCAAATGGATGAACTAATTTCTCTAGCGTCGTCTAACTCTTAGGTAACCAAGCAACTATTGTACCACCAAATAGTGGTGCAAATGCGATATGATGTGTTTCATTTGAATCTCTAATCAAATCCATCCATTTATTGAATCCAACAACTTCGGAATCATCTTCTTCTCTATCACCCACTGGTGGTTCGGGTTCTACAGTGAACAATACACCATTTTTGTTTAGCAGTGGAAGCATTGAGCCAACATCCTCTGCCAACCTTTCCATGGGTGCGTCAACAATTATCACATCCGCTTTTTCTAAAATTGGCGGATCTCCTACTTTCGAGATATTCCAAGCTTTCAGCTCGCTAGTCAGAAGAGAAGGTGTACCCACTACTATGCTGGTAGGAACTTCAGAGTATCTCTGACACAATCGTGTCAAGATAACAGCAAACCTGTTTCCTTCCTCAACAATTTGAAATTTATCTAATCCTTCTTTTCCTTCGAAGTAATCTAAAA
The DNA here is from genome assembly GCA_002506705.1 of Euryarchaeota archaeon UBA550. Taxonomy (GTDB): domain Archaea; phylum Thermoplasmatota; class Poseidoniia; order Poseidoniales; family Poseidoniaceae; genus MGIIa-K1. The sequence continues at coordinate 13,530 of DAYA01000055.1, read as the reverse complement.
TCCATGCAGTCAAATGGCCGATAGCTGCTCCTGTTTGGATTATGAACTTGGGCTCAACCCTTGCAATCGCATCCCTAATTCTTCTTCTAACAGAGATTGACCAAGTAGAGAGTCCCATATGTTCCAATTGTTTTCCAATATTTGCTGCAACCTCAGGTTCATCACGCGATAAGTCCTTGTCCGCTGCAAGGATGGCTGCCAACACATCCTCGCGCATGTTTGCCGCTCACGCCTCCACTTCTCAAGCATTGTTATTCGCCGACAGGCTCAAAGGTAAAACGAATGGCCCGGACAAAGGGAGGAGTGACCTTGGAAGACGAGTATGTCGAGGACGAATTGGTCGAGAATGTCACAGACTGCCCTGGCTGTGGAGAATTCTGCGGACACCAGATTCTGAAGGAGAGGAAGGCAGGTGAAGGTACAAACTACCTCCTAAAATGTGATGAGTGTGGTCACGTACACACACTAGAGTTACGCCCACCAAAGCCTGTTATGATTCCTTTCTTGCTGAGTGAGGGAGCATTCACCCGAACTCAAGAAATAGAAATTGACGACGATGAAGAACTCCACGTTGGTGACATCTTTGAGCACGATGATGCTAGTTGGGAGATAAATAGAATCGAAACAAAGACTGGGAATTCTAGAAGGAAACTTGTTGCTGCAAAAATTGGTAGAGCAAACGCAGTAAGGTCTGACGTTGTGATGGTCAGACTTACCCTAACACGCGGAGAATTCTCAGATAGTGATTCAATATTTGTAGAAAGAGAAAAAATGTTCAAAGCGGGTTCAATAATGGAACACCAAGGCTCAAAATGGAAAATTCGAGCCATTCACACCGGTGCTGGCAGAACTATGACAGGAAGGGTTCCTGCTCACGATATCAAGAGAATATACTTGCATGAGCCCCCAAGACCAGAAGAAAATGTTCCACGGACACCTAGAGAAAGAAGACAAGCGTGGAAAGAAGGTAGACTAGGTGACAATCCGAACCCTATCGTTCCTGATGCGGAAAAATCTGGAAAGCCGAAGCAGCAAAGGCCCGGTAGACGCCAAAAAAAGAAGCGACGTTGATTATGGACGATTTGTCCATGGCATAAGGAAAGCCTTCGCAACCTGAGTTCCGATTGTTGGATTCTCCTTCAATCTTCGAATTGAATACTCATACCACTTTTCGCCATACGGAATGTAAACTCGAGTTGTATGTCCTTGATTGCACAATTTCCGGCGTAGTGGCCCTCTTACACCGAGTAACATCTGGAATTCATATCCCGGACCTTTTTGCTTTCTAGCGGGGCCTGCGTTTGAACGTGGATCTTCTTTTCCTGGTCCCATTCCTCTTGATTCTAGTGCAGTCAATGTGTGGTTAATGACAGGGTGGTCATGGCTAGCAATGCCAACATATGCACCAGAATCCAGCATAGCATCAATACACTGATTCGTAGCATCAATTATTGGCTGCCGAGTTGAATGTGCTATTTGCTCTGGCTCTAGGTATATACCCTTACATATGCGATAGTCAGCATTAGGCCCTATCTTCTCCTCGATGCTCTTGATATCGTCTAGAGTTCTGAACAATCTGCCCTGAAGAACGACTCCGACATTCGTTAGACCTTTTTCATGCATGTCAAGCATAACTTGGATTGTATCATCAGTGACACGGTGGTCCTCCATGTCTAAGCGTACGAACATGTCATATCCATGAGCCATTTTTACGATTGCTTCAATATTCTCCATACCCTTATCTTTGTCCAATAGCAGACCAAATGCTGTTGGCTTTATTGATAGGTTAGAGTCAAGGTCATTGTCGATGATAGCTGATACCACTCTTTGATACTCTTCCAAGAAAAACTGAGCCTCTTCCATTGTACTGATTTCTTCACCCAGAACATCGATTGTAAAGCAGGCTCCTTCTTTGGAAAGCCGCTTCATGACCTTCACGGCGTCGTCAAGTGTTGGACCTGCAACATATCTTCTACTGACCCATCCAACAAACCAGCGTGGCATACGTATGGTCATTGCCACGACCATGCGCGAGAACAACCCTACCATGACCTAGCGGCAGTGTAGGCGACTATTGACCGTTTTCATCCAATGATTTGTGCACTTTTTAATAGCGGGATTTCTAGTTCTTCCAGTAAGTCACGAATAGCCTGTCGCTGCCAGCCTTTGAATGCCTTCTTATCCATGCTACAAACAATTTCCCCGCCAGGGAATCCCTTCCTTGTTGCTTCAATGGCTTTGCGAATACTATTTTCCCACATACCAGAAATTTCCCCTGATTCATCTTTCTCGAATGGAAGTGCATAGGTTGCAAGCATGTGTCCTATCCACACATGTTCGTGCATTCCTAACATGTTAGCTCTCGGAGCATAGTGACCTCCACCTAGAGTGACCACAACTTGCCCTTCACCATTCCATTCTCCCAAACTTTCACCACCATCTAGTCCAAGACCTCGATAGATTATGCCTGCTAACAATTCAGCAGCCTTCGCATGACCCCAAGTTGCTGAGGTACTCCCGATTTCAATAAACATGGATGGCGTTTCAATCCAGGGGCCGTGATGAGTTGTTTCTAGAGACAAATCAAAACCATCGAAATCAGCACCAACACGGTTCAACTCCCTCCACCATGCAGCTAGCCGAGGATTTGGTGGAGGACAATCTGCGGGTTTACCGCCATAATCCGGAGTAACATCAGACGGCACTTGCATTGTGCCAATTGGGTGTAATGTAAGTGAAGCATTGCCGCTTGCTGCAGAGTGTCTTGATGGAAAAATAATCTCAGATGGCACTTCGCCAGTCAATTTTGTCCACCTTTTGTCTAAGTCATCTTCCCACAGACACCCGTCTTCAACCCACCACATTCTGGCATGTTTGTAGGAATATGCACTTCGTCCTTCTACAGGATCTAACTCCTCCCAATCGCACATTTTCAACAATTCATGAGCCTGATTAGTAGAAGCGATGTCGCCTCCGGACACAAGAATAAGGCTCACCATGTTAATGCGTAGGCATGATGATTTTTGAAGCAATTGTTACAATCAATGTCCTGCTGGCACCATCATGGAGAGCGCCCCTTGGAAGATATTCCAAACAAAAGAAGGGGATTTAGTGATTGATGTTGATGGGAAAATAACCGTCAAAGGAGTTACTTCAGCACCATTTCCAAGTGAGATCTCACACGCTGCAATGTGCGACAAGGGAATTGTTGCTACTTGGGTTGACCATGAGTTAAGGTTGGCCAGAATGGCATTGTTATCAACAGGAGAACCTATTGAAAATGGAATCTCCAAAGCCGAACTTAGGCTCAATCGAAACACTGCTATGGTCGCAAGTTCAACCTGGTGTCACATTGTCGATGCTGAACCACTAGCTCTTACTGCCAAAGATGACAAAATAATATTCGCATTATGGACTAGAGGAATTTATTGTATCGACTCTAATGATAACGAGATTTGGCGTCTGCCTTTGTTTGACAGCGAACTCAAATCCCCACCACGCTCTGATGATGTAACATCAATCCATATTATCGGGGATGAGGTATATGTCTGGACAAGAGGAGGTAAGTATCGAATCATATCGCTTCAAGGTGGTGATATACTCGATGAAAAATCGTTGGAAATCGAATGTGATTTAGAGATGGTTTACTCCCACTCGAATAGATTTTTACTCTCATCAAAAGATGGGTGGGCATGGGAAATTGTAGATGGAGAAATTTCAGTTGCTAGGAAATTAAGAGGTACCATCCAAGATGCGGTTTTCGATGGAGATGATTGGAGAATCATTTCTTGGCGTGAGGACATAATGTTGAGAGGCGAGTCTGTTTCTAGGAACGACCTAGGTGTACAGATCTTGAGGCAGAACGAGAACTGGATGGTAATCGACAACCAGGGCCAATTAACTCCTCATATGGGTGGATGAAAAAATCATTCGATTTTTTCTGTGTAGCCACACCTTCCGCAAGACTTGCGGTCAGCGTGAACTGCAAGGAATACACCAGGTCCACATCGAGGACAGAATTCTGACTTTCTGACAAGGTTGCCATCTTCGACAGCATACTTTGACCACTTTGCACCAGCTTTGGGGCCGTCAGACATCATTCCTCACCTCCGGATGCATCGGTTGGTTCTTCAGCAGGAGCTTCTGGCTCTGCTGCACGCATTTCAGCGAATCTTTCGTGCATGTAAGTTGGTTCAACTTTCATTGACTCCTTGTCTGCGTATACAAGTCCTAGCCCAGTGGTAGAACCCATTCCGAATCTTGTGTTGACATTCTTGATTACGATCAAATCACGGTTAGAGCCTGGCTCAATGGATGCTACAGCATTCAACATATCCGTTCTTGATGGTGTCGCTGCACCTTCATGATTCCATCTGAATTCGATTTCTACTCTGTTCAATAGTGGGTTTTCCTTACGGTCAATAATTTCCATTTTTATTCCTCCTTCATCGGATGTTTACTTTGAGTGCGTAATTTCCTGGTATCACTATGTTCAAGCGATTTGCAATTTCTGAGCGAGATGGGTCCATTACCACAACATAACCCGTCCAATCAGATGAAACTGGTGCCGCAGGATGATGGGGGCATTGGTCAACTCCATCGGGTAAAATCATGTGACATTCACTGCATGCAAATGGATTCTTTGCCATTCTTAATCACTCCATTCAGTTCTGGTCCTCATGGATCCATTCGTGGCTACCAAGTCCGGTTTGCTTGCATGTCAAACCGATCTTTGAGCGACGTGGGTCGCTTGTGTCTGGTGAAAGAGATACGATTCTTGCTCTAACGGAACTTCCGACTCCCAACTTTCGTCCACTCTGGCGTCCTTCTAGTAGACCCATGCCCGCGTTTATGTCGACGTGGTCTTCCATAATTTGTGACTTGTGAAGTAGCGCTTCCATTGGTCCGATTCTAACGAACGCTCCGAAATCATTGACTTCAGATACAGCTCCTTCGACAACCTCGTAATCTTCGATGCAGAACAGTACCGCATCAAATCTAACCTTCTGATAGATGGCACCATCACCGTGAATGATTCTTCCACGGTCCATTGGTTCGTGATTTGAGGTTACAAGAACGAAACGGTTTTGTTCATCGAATCTACCCTCAAATGCTGAAGCAGCGAGTCTGTCAATGTGCTCGTTCAATGATTTGTCTTTGCGAATGTATTCCGCAGGGATACGAATGGTATCTTCCTTTGTGACAACTTTGTACATTTTTTCACCTCTTTTTTCCTCTTCCAATTCACTACCAAAGGACGAGTGAGGTGAGTGCCTCATCCGTCCTTCATTGGCTGTGCCTCGGGAGAGAAGTGTGACCGAAGTCGTTTACGCCACCAACGACCCCTATTTGAATGATACTACAGCCAACGAGGTGTATAATTGCACCATAGCGCCTTACTTGGCTGCCAAAATACGCTATATTTTTCGGTTTCTAATGGGCCCGTAGGGCCCAAAGCCCTAACTACCTCAAATGACCCACTAATGAACGGTGAGGTTAGTGCGTAAGCAATCAAGAGCGCTTCTGATGCTTCTGATTTTACTAACCTCTATCGTTGTGATACCTGCGCCAACTATCGCTGATGAGAGTAATTCAGATGCGTGGGACCCGCTTACTCAGCCTTGGGCACAATACGGCAGAGACCCCGGCCACACCAGAACACTTCCTGCTCATGGAACCACTGGTTTGACCACTATTGAAACTCCTGCTATCAATTGGGTGGCCTTTGACTCTGGCTTGGGTGCTGACGGTTACGGAGTTGCGGTTGGGGACTTCTCCGAATCAATCAGTTCGCCTCTCGGGGCGAAAGAAAGGTGTGGTGAAGGTCATCTATTCGCAGTGCTCACCTACACCGATGGAGTAGAGCGAAGATTAGCAATTATTGAGGGCGATACTGCCAAAATTACGTGGGAGGTAAATCTGGGTGATGTAGACGTCATCCGTTCCACCCCTGTTATCGTTGATGTCAATGGTGATTCAAAGCCTGAAATAGCTGTAGTTTACGATACGGATAGTGCTTTGGAAGTTGACCTATGGGCGCCAGAAATCTCCTGTGATGAATCAGGGTGGAGTGTTTCAGGACATTCGAACGAGAAACTTTGGTCATGGTCAGACGCTGACTTACGAATAGGGATCCCTAATGCTCACTTTTGGACGGCTCCCGAATCTGTAACTCAACCTCTCCTAGCGGACCTCTCTCTGGACGGAACTCCCGAATTAGTAATAGCTGCCGTAGATACAACAAACGATGAACCAACCGTTGTTGCTCTACCTCTAGGATTACAATCACCTGAAGCAGACTGGACAGTCGCATTGGACCGAGGCTCCCATCCATCAGACCCTGCGTTTGCAGCATTAGATGATAGCAGTGGTTCTGTAGTACTCACTACTGTTGATGAGAACAGTGGAAATTTCTGGATTTGGAGAATTGATGGACCGACAGGTTCGCTAGATTGGGAAAGGGTTTCAGTGCAGGGGACCGATAGTGATTCTGACACTCCTCGAATCAGATTACCAGGACCTGTTGTAACCCAACTGGATAACGACGCTGCCCCTGAAATGATATTGACACTTCCATCCGACAGCAACGGTGCAGATGATGGCCAGGGCGCTCAATACGTAGGAATGGAACTAACTAGCACTGACGAGATTTGGAGATTTAGAGCAAAGAATGGCTACGCTGACACCGAGCCTGTTCCCGTTGATACTACTGGCGATGGAATCACAGACAGAGTATGTTGGGTTACTTGGTACTCTACTGGCGCAGGGACCACCGATAGAGATGGATTAGCGGGTTGTCAAGACGTTACGATAGACCCCCCGTACAGAGAGTGGTCAAGAGTTCTCCAAAGTGGAAGCGGCAATGACAATGAGGGCGAAGTCGCTATTTCTTCTCCGATATCGATTGACTTAGATGGTGAGGACGAGCCAGAATTACTAGTTGCCTACGGGGAGAGGCTGTTCGCATTTGATGGCACTACTGGAATATCCGCTGATATCGGCACTGGCTGGTCTTCTGCAATTGACCTACCTCACCGTACATGGGCATCACCTGCAATTGCGGATTTGGATGGTGATGGCTACCTCGACATTCTAATAGGCGACATGCTAGTGAGTGAAGGGAAACCAGACTTGGCACCACTTGCCGATGGAAGAGGCATCGGCTTCACTCCAATTGACCCCGACCCTGGAGAGATGGTCACCATATCGGGGCAATATTCCAACATAGGAATTCTTGACACTGATGAACCTGTAACTGCAGTTCTGATGATGGATGGCGTTGAAATAAAGCGTCACCGAGTCGATATTGTGGAGCCTGTTGCTCCTTCAGGTGAAGGCGGTCCAATCACATTTAGTGTTGATATCGAAGCTACATTAGGAGTTCATGAAGTAGAGTTAGTGTTGGACATTGATGAGAATCTAACACAAACTAGAACTGACAATGATCAATTTACATCTACAATGGTTGTACTTGAACCATATGTCGCTCAGATTCAGGTTCCCAGCGAGATTTCCCGAGCCTTACCCGGAGATACACAGAGCGTCAACATAACCGTCTCAAATACAGGAAGTAGAAGTGCCCTGTGGACATTAACTTATGATGATTCAAATCTACCCAATGGATGGTCATTTTATCCCAATAACTCCGCTGACCTCTCAGTCAATCTTGAATCTGGAGAGAGCGCAGAAATTGAGTTTGAATTCTCTGTGCCCCTGGATGCGGTGGGATCTGATGATGCGCTCATACCTTTAACGCTCACACTCGACCAGGACAACTCCGTTTCTACAACAGCGACTTTACCTCTTGAAGTAGAGCGGACTAGAGGGCTTTCCTTGCAAGGTTCAACTGGACTTCCCAGTGGCATAGGATATGGTCGCCCGGGTGATGTAGCGCACGTTTGGATGATGGTGGAGAATGTTGGTAATGCACAGGAAACCACGGAGATGCAGTGGTCCTCAAACACATGGAGTACAAGCACAACGATTGTCGATTACACGGGAGATACTCAGTTTGGTATAGAGCTTGGACCAAGTGAAACTAAGCAATATCTCATCGAAGTAGAAGTCCCATCTTCTAAGCAACCAGGAGATTCAACCTCCACAACTCTAACTTTGTGCATAGGTTCGGGAGTCGAAGAAATATGCGAAGATTTTGATGTCACAATTTTTGCAAGTAATACCGCTTCAGATATTCCTCACATCCGCACCGTACCAACCCAAGGCTTAGTATGGGATGTAGAGACAAATAACGATGGCACAACTAAATCGTGGGATATGTCATCTGCAGGGATGCTAAAGGTAGGCTGGAATTGGAGCGCAAGTGGTGACCTATCTATCAATGGAACAATGCTGGAGATGAGTGGTCAAAATGGACAACTCCATCTCGATTTGCCATTCGATGCTCCACCTATGCGCCATTTCTTCAACCAAAGTGAAAGCAACTCAGTAAATTCTGACTTGTCGATTTCATTACACGTATTGCAAGTATTCAGAGCTGCAGCAGAGGTTGTCAGTCCCGATGATGGTTCAGTACTCAATGTTAGTGAGAGAACCAAACTAATCCTTCGATTGGAAAACCCCGGAAATGGAGAAGACACATTCCAACTTAGCGGAAGTACATTAGCAGGAAATCTTTCACAGGCACCCAATGCTACTTTTGAGATTACTAATCCGATTCGCACACTGGGAGCGGGAGGAATTAGTATGGTCCCTGTCTGGGTAACTCTACCTGACGACATACCCGCAAGAGAAACATTCCAACTTATCTTTGATTGGGATAGCATCGGTAATTCAAGTGTTGGAGTGCAAACCAACATCACCGTACAAGTTAGACCCGACCACAGATGGGACATTATCGTTCAAGAAGGACTATCACATCAAGTAACACCTGGTCAGGTTCTGGATTTGACTATCGATTTAACCAATACAGGAAACTCTGACGATTTACTGACTCTTGCTCCTCAATTTGAGATATCTAGACAAGGAAATGATACCTCGACATGGTCCGCAGAACAAATCAATTCCTCAAGATTAGAAATAATGGATAATGAAACTGTGCTGTTCGAGTTAAATATCCCAACAAATGCATGGGCAGGAACAATTGCCAATCTTACACTTGCCACATCTTCGGAAGGCTATGATATCGAATACGACGTTTTGATTCAGATTGAAGTTTTACAGGTAGCGGGTTGGAAAATCGACTTATCTGACACATCACTTGAGATTTCACCAGACGGTGGAGAAATTCAACTGACAGTTGAACAAATAGGAAATGCACCAGCAGAGCCATATTTCGTGAAAGCAGGAGATGGCTGGAATGTTAGTTTACCAACATCTGGTCCGACAGTAGAACCCGGCACTACAGGTTCATTCAACATTACAGTGTATCCACCAGATGACTCGATTGCTGGAGAGGTGGGTGTTGTAAGCATACAAATCTCTAATGGAGACGGAAGTGGGAAGGTAGTAGAACAAGTTCCGATAAGAATTGGCTCTGTTCCAGGAATCATTGTCGATTCCAAAGGTAGTTGGAAGGTAAGAGAAGGTGTTTCCTCTTGGCCAACTGCCTGGATAGAAAACACTGGGAATGATGTTGCAATCATGGAACTAAACCTGAACAACTTACCAAGTGGCTGGACGTTAAACGGAGACGAGGTTATTGTCGTAGCACCTTCTGAGATCAAGGGAGTTCCACTTCAAATTACACCCGCAAACTCGTGGAACGGTGTGAACATTCAATTAGAAATTGAGTTGATTCATCCAATACTTGGAACGATTACCCACTCCATTACAGTAAACGAAAGTGATACTGTCTTAGTTTCCAGCCCTGTTCATACTGGTAGGACTGGCGAGAAAGTTACAATTACAACTAACTCGGAAACCGACGGAATTCTATCGTCTCTAGTTCCTCTACCTGATTCGAGATCAAACACTACACACAATGGAATGCAGCTACATCTTGTCGGAATTCCCGCGCCTGTTCACTCTGCGAACTGTGACAGTGCATTTGGAAATCTTGACTTGCTTGGAATCGAGTCAATCTCGAAGACTTGGACTAGTTGCACCATAACAGCAAATCTTGACCACGAGCTCGTTGCTAACGCTTGGGTTAAGACAAGTCGTGGAGAGATTCTTGATTCTCGTACAATACGACTTTCTGCGAATGAATCGAGCATTGTAAACTTGTCAACAACTAACTGGGACCCTGAGCCAGGAATTGTTTCAGTTGAAATCCTAATTATTGATTCCAACGGCCTTCAACTATACTCCGAAACCACCACTCACGTTGCAAGACAAAGTGGATGGAATGTACGTGTTTCTTCACTAGTGGTCAACGATAATTTCGTCGAAGTAGGAATTGACCGTTCAGGATATCAGATGATGGAAGGTTCGGTATGTCAACTGAAGATTGAAGTTGTAGATGGGGATTGGGAGAAAAATATTGCAATTGATGTGTTTGGCAGCGTATATGCCCCGGGTGTAAGTTTAGAGAGGCCCAGTGAGATTGGTGATGGTGCAGAGGTTTCTGCAACAATATCTTGCCTTGCTCCATGGGATGTCGATGATAATCCTGCTGATGACTCAATGACAGTATATGCTAGCAACCTACCCGTTGTGACATATGGCTCTTCAGATGTATACTGGACGATAGGCATCGCTTTGCTTATGCTAGTTGTTGCGTTCTTTGCTGGAGTTCTAAACTTCAATAGGAACGATCAAGAATCTGTTGAAAAGAAATTACCTAGCTCTAATCAACAACCTAAACCGGTGGTTGAAAAGAAGGAAGAAGTACAATTGGTACAGGATGAGATTTCGATTGATGACATGAGTTTCGATGACATGTCATTTGACCAAGAGGCCGAGAACACCGCCAATAATATCGCAGTCGAAAAAATAGACCAAGAAAATGACTTGGTTGTTGAACCAGAAGAAGAAGTCATTGACATTGATGACAGCACTGCGAGCGGGCGACTATCTGCACTCCGTAAAGAAATGGCTACAGACTCAGGAGAGAAAGATAACTCTAGAGACGAATTATCCAAGCGTTTGGACTCGTTCTTGAAAGACCGTTGACTTCATCCGTAACTGACTGCTCGGCTTCAACATGGAGGAAGCGTTCGATGCCACTACAGCATTTTTCACACTGGACCCTATGGTTTCAAAGAGACTTATACCAACCTTTGAAGCACTAACTGGAGGGGATTGGACAGAACTAGTATCGAATGATGAGGACTTAGAACAACGACTTACTTCTCAAGGCCTAGAGTCTCCTGAAAAGCGTGATTCTATTACATGGGATGATGCTAATTTGTTTTTCCTATCTTGCATACACCTCACACCCGTTGGCCAACCAATGCCTTTGGAAGCGGGACTTTCAAGGGAAAGATTCGGGAGATTTCCGTACGGAGATGGTTCTCCAATATCTTATCTTAGGGACTGGATAAGAGATTCACGTAGAAAACCTGACACTTTGGAAGAATTAAGTGAACTGATGGAAAAACTCGCCTCAAGAATGTCAGGGACTAGTATGGAAAGCGGTTTTGGGAGACTAGAAATGAGAGGGTGGTTGACGGCAGAAGAAGTTACATCACTACGAAAGGCATTGACATCAAAGTGTTGGATGCCGTCAGCAGATGAACCACTTGACGGTGGTTGCCAAGACGCAGCTAAACATCTAGTTGCTTTGCTTCGAGCGGCAGAAAAAAGATTCTGCGGAGTTGTTTTCCGAGTTCACAATTGATCAGAATTCCATACCGGTCAATCTCTCATACATTGATGCATAAAGTGCAGCTGTATCGTCGATTACCTGTTGTGGCAGAGCAGGAATTGGGGGGTCTTCAGTTCCAGCTTCTCTAGCCAACCTCAATTCTTCTTGATGTCCGGTTGAAATGTAGTGTTGCCTTACAAATTCCTTGGAAAGTTGGACAATGTTGCCTTTATCATATTCTTCAGCATCCCACCAACGGTCCTCATCAAGAGTACCAAATGAATCGACAAGCACAGGAACTCTTCCTGGGCCTAGTGCAAACTCTTTCTTACCATCTACATGGATTAGACCACGCTTTAACGCCTCTCTTTCAATCAATTCATCAACTTTCAAAACTACATCAATTAGTGAATCAAGTTCTTCACCAGTTATGTTTGCGATTTCAAGAGCCTCTTTCCTGTCGATTAGGCGATCATATGCTTCGAATTTGGTAGTTACCTCAACGCATGGCTTTGGTAATTTTACGCCCTCCTCGAGTTCTGTTCCTGCTTCGAAACCAAGTTCCTCCGCAGTCAATTCTCCACGCTTGTACCTTCTCCAACCTGATCCTGCAAGGTAGTGTCGGCAAACAATCTCCAACGGTACGAACACCCATTCACCATCTCTTGGAGTAGTTCCTGGCTCACGGTAAATGTCTACTCTTCTAACAAGACATCGGTCGGGAGCGTTCCTTTCTACAACGTGAGTTCTACAGATTCCTTCCTTTTCCACCAATTCAAACCAGTGTGTGGTAGTTCTGTTCAATGATTCACCCTTCCTAGGAATTAAGGATGGGATAATCTGATCAAATACTGAGATTTGGTTTGTATAACGGAATTCAAGAATATCAGGGTCATCTGTAGACCAGACTTCTTTCACTTTACCTGCATAGAGACATTCGCCCATGAGACATATCCCTGCCAATAACGTCTTTCAACATTATTGCTGGGAAATCAGATTAATCCGAGCGCATCCTCAACACGGTTCAATTCTGGACCGGTCGTTTCTCTTCCTGCAATAGCCCCTTTATTGGATGCTGCAAGGCCTGCACCAACGTATGGAGAGCCAAAAGCGACTGTTCCAACCATTGGAGAGACTCCGAGTACTTCCTCGATAACTAGAACCTCATCGGGCAATACATCCGGATGTAGAAGAACTCCATGGTCATTTGCGACTCCTAGTGAACCAACTACATCCTCTCCTGCGATAGACGATACCGCTACAGGAATACCGAAGACTTCAGAAATAATTTCAACGCCTTCTTCTGGTATAGCAGGGGAAGCAATCGCACCATGCTCATTGCAGAGTAGTAAATTTCCTGCGGTGTTGACTCCACCCTCCATGACGACAACATCACCAAAGGATGTTAGTACATCGATATCAGATTCAGTTGCAATATCTGCTACAGCTAACCCCTTTGAATTGCCAGTAACCAATGCACCAACAAGCGTTGATCCACCAATCGAAAGTGGATGCCTTTCGAGACCCAGATACTCATCAATCCTATTCAATGCCTCATCGTTGAGTTCATGTGGATGGAAAACAACGTTGCCGCAAACAGCCAAGTAAATTCCAACCTGGTCTGAACCGAGAACGTCACTTGTTGTGATTGGCATACGCTTTCACCTCTCTGTATGTTCTCTTGTGTATGGTTCCTTCGGAACTTGTGTTGATAAAAATTGGAAAAGGCCGCATTCCGCTCTTTGCGGAACACGGCCTATTTGTCGCTAGGCGACTGCGGGGATTCTTCCGAGGGAAGGAAGAGGGGCACAGTGACAGACATT
>DAYA01000076.1:842-3722 GCA_002506705.1 Euryarchaeota archaeon UBA550 | reverse complement strand
CATCAAACAAATGCAGTCAACTTGCTTCCAAATGGAACCCTGGTTTGGCACAGCGGCAGCACTTGCAATCTCTGTGATGAAGATGATTCGAGAAATGCAGCCCTGCTTTGGGTAAACTCCACAACAGGCGAACATGGAATTCTTGCAACCGGTGTGCGTAACTCGTTTGACGGAATTTGGGTAGATGACATTGGATACCTATTCTCTGATAATGGTCAAGATGCTGAAGGAGATGATTTCCCTGATGAAGAAATCAATCTCTTGGTGGATGGTGCCGATTATGGTTGGTTGGTTGAATCTCCTAGCGATCCAAATCCTGACGGAACAGAAGCACCAGTTGCCAGATGGACTCCTCATTCCTCAGTTAATGGAATGACAACAAGGCCAGCAAATCTGCCTGGAGACAACCACACAGTTTACGCTACAGTGTATGGCTCCTGGGCGACCTTACTCCCCAAAGGACACCAAATTCTGAAGATTGATTTCACCCTCACTGATGATGGATGGGTTGGAGATGCAGAGGTATTCGCATCAGACGTTGGAACTCCACTTCCAATCACGGGTGGCCCAGATGGAAATCTGTACTATGCAACCTTTGACAGAGGTGGTTCAGTCCACGTCATAAGCCCTGAAGCCAGTTCTTGAGACGTTTACATCCTTCACGGATTTGGTCGATATTTGTTCCATAACTCATGCGAACTAGACCTTCACCGCCCGGCATTAATGAGCCAGGGACGAGTTGCACGTTTGCCTCCTCAAGAGCACGGGTTGCAAATTCGATATCGTCCATTCCTGTACCGGTGATGTCAGCCAGAATGTAAAATGCCCCTTCTGGTTTTGGGGCAACGATTCCTGGAATGTCTTGGAGTAGTGTGTGGAATACATCTCTTCTCTCGGCAAAGGATTCGAAGAATGATTCACGCTCCTCTTCACACTCTAGGGCAACAGCAGCAGCTCCCATCAGGAACGTTGGAACGTGACTTGCAGAACTAGCTTGACAGGTTTTGACACCTTCCATGACTTCACTTGGGCCGGTAATCCAGCCAAGTCTCCAACCGGTCATTGCCCAGATTTTCGACCAGCCGCCAATGGTTAGAGTTCTCTCTTTGCCACCGGGGAAGGTTGCGGGAGAAGTGTATGCGTGCTCTGAGTAAACCAAATCAGAATAGATCATGTCGTCGAAAATCCATAAATCGTTTTCTGCAGCGATGCTGGTCAACTCCTCGATTTCACTCGGCAGGTAGACTGCACCAGTAGGGTTGTTTGGAGAATTAATCACAATCGCCTTTGTCTTGGAAGTGATTGCAGCTCTTACAGTATCCATATCTGGGTGGTAATTTTCACGCTTAACAGGCACGTGGACTGGAACTGCACCAATTAGTTTCAACATTCCCTCATAGGAAGGCCATGCAGGTGCGAAAAGAAGAACCTCATCGCCTGGATTTAGGCACGACATCATTGCGTAAAGTAGCGCCTGCTTGCAGCCTGGGGACACCAGGACGTCATTTGCATCTACATTCAAATTGTACTTTGTCAAGTAATCTGCAACCGCTTGGCATACTTCTTCGGTTCCTTGGCTTCGGGTATAGCCATGTAATCCGTCATCCAGCGCTTGCTTTGCAGTATTGACTACGGGTTGTGGAGTTCTGAAATCGGGTTGGCCTACAGTGAATCGAACCACGCCTTCTGGTGGTGGAGACAAGAACGCAGCAAAACCACGCCCAATTTCTCCAATATTCGAATTCATACTAGGCATCTGAGCATCCCCTGTTTCTCCCTTCGTACGCTTCCCGCATATCAACACTATCGAGAAACTGGAGCACGGACTGAGATTTGAACTCAGGTCTCAGGATCTGCAATCCCGCTCATAGCCGCTCTGACATCCGTGCAGTAAGGTGGCGGACCGATATGTTCTATTTCAACGCGACTCTAAACTCACGTGCATAATGTAGCACGTGATTTTTAACGCAAAACCGCTAGTAACAAACATGACCGACGGCGATGAGGGGATTAAGGTTGAAATCAACGCCCCTCCAAAATCAATTGAAATATCCCCACTAGGCGAGGCCCAACCGGTTACTGAATCACAACCGGTTGTGAATCAGACGCCTATGCTGACGGGCGGAATTGAGCAAGCGGTTCAGCAGAGTATTCTGAACACTGACCCCGGCAATGTGAAGTTTGTAATGGGTCCAAACGGCCAGTTAATCGCCATGCACAAGCCACCGTTCAGGTGGAAAGATTTCCTAATCGGCGGCGGAATTCCATTTACTATGATTGTTGTACCACTCATCTTTTTGATGATTGGTTCAAGCCTTGGGTACGGCGACTATATGTTCGAAGATGTCACACTCCAAAAGGACGAAAACAGTACAATGTACCGTGGTGAATTCACTATAGAAGAAGACCATTACATGTCGGGCTGTGATGTTCGTGCCGGTCAGCCAGCCACTTATTTGGACATATACTGTGATAGGTATGACGACTATGCAGCAAATGTCACACACAGCTACTACAACGAAAGTAACTCAACCTCATATTGGGAGGAAGAGGTAGTTGGCGCATGGAGTAACGAAAACGGCACTTTCTATTTCGATACGGGTGAAGACTATGGTGACGAAGTCCAACTCAGAGTGGAATACTACTCAGAGGCAGGCCCGTATGAATTCTTCATGATGATTGAAGAATTGATGGGCGTAGTTTGTTGCCTAGCACCGATTCTAAGTATTGTATTCTTGATTCTAGGATTCTCTCAAGGCAAGCCTGGAATGGGCTGGGGTGGTATAAGTTCGCTAATCGCATTCCCGGTTATGGCTATCATCTCTTTGAGCATTATGTGGTGATTAATTGCCAGTCAAGGGACCAAATTGGACTCCTGAC
>DAYA01000076.1:0-443 GCA_002506705.1 Euryarchaeota archaeon UBA550 | reverse complement strand
GAAATTCTAGCAGACGATGACCAAGCAGTACACGCTTGGGTAGAAGATTCAGGAAAGGTAGTCGCTGTTGGAAGGGCACATCTCATTCCAAGCGAGAGCGATGGCTCTCAAGCGGACCACGCAGGACCAGGAGCAGCACACTGTCCAGCATTCGGTCCACTCGTGAGTGGTGGACCGAGGCCAGCAATCCAAATCAGACAGATGGGAACCTTGGATTCTCACAGGCGGAAGGGGCATGCAGCTGAGGTTCTATCTCAGTTGGAAAAAAGCTCAGTAGAATTGCTCGGGGCGTCTGCAGGATTCCTGCAAGCAAGAGAGATTGCAATCCCCTTCTATCAAAGCCAGGGATGGGAAATTATCGACGAGCCTTACGAAATAGCAGGCATAGGACCTCACCGCTCGATGATGAAGCGTTTCACATAAGCAAAAAATCGCGGTCTTCA
>DAYA01000024.1:15699-18795 GCA_002506705.1 Euryarchaeota archaeon UBA550 | reverse complement strand
TTTGGTAAACTTTCTATTTGCGATTAATAAAATATTACCCGGCTCACAAGGGTTCTTTCAGTAATGCGCTTTCGCGGGGTGCATGGATGAGCCAATCCAGGTCCTTGCGGGAACTGGAGGCGTAGCATTAGGCGAGGCTCGGACAAATCACGATGGAAGAAAAGCCGTTCTTTTACACAGAGACGGCAACCCAAGCGAATTAATCGCTTTAGCAGAAACAATGGGCATAGAAATTCTTGATGTTCAATATCAGAAGGGGTCAGAGGACCCACGTTCGTATTTCGGTAAAGGTAGGCTGCAAGACGTTGCAGATGAAATCTCAAGCGCTGTTGAAGGCCATCCCTGGCACGGCGTCGACTTGGTGATTATCCATTCAAACGCGTCTCCCAGACAACTTGTAAACGTACATGAATCAGTCCAAGTGGAAGTATGGGATAGAGTAAGGCTACTACTTTCATTATTCATCTCTCATGCAGGGAGTGTAGAGGCTAGAACTCAGGTTAGAATCGCTCAATTGCTGGCCGATCGCAGTGTACTGCGTGAATTGGTAAACCAGCAAACAACCGGTGAGAGAGCTGGATTTGGTGGCGCAGGCCAACAAGGAATTCGCGGCGTTTTAGAAACCGTGTCAAGAGAGTTGACTCAACTAAGAAGAAAGCAGAGAAAGCACGCACTGGCGCGCAGTGAAAGAAGGCGTCAGAGAACGCGGGGTGGAGCAAGAACTGTAGGGCTTGCAGGTTACACAAATGCTGGGAAATCATCTCTATTTCTTGCACTATCCGGCAAGCAGGTATTAGTTGAAGACAAATTATTCTCAACTTTGGAAACAACTGTTGGCAGGATGGAAATGAGCCCAAGAATTCTCTTGGCAGATACAATCGGTTTCATCGACGAACTTCCCTCTGATTTACTGGATGCGTTCCACGCAACACTAGATGAATCACTGCAGTGCGATTTGCTACTTCTTGTGGTGGATAGTAGCGATGAGCCAGCGGAGTTCAAGAGAAAATTGTCTACAACCCGTCGCGAAGTATTGGAGCGTGGAGATGAATCTGGGATGAACATCAAGGTTGTATTGACAAAGTCAGACCTTGGAGGAAATATCGAATCAGCAATCAAGACTGTAAATTCGATGGGGATGACAAATCCTCTCGTCGTATCTTCTCATGATGGACAGGGCATGGATGAGTTGAGGGAATCGATCATGTATTCCCTATATGGGCCAAAAACAACCCTAGTTGTGTCAAAGGGAGATGATGATGAACGTAGTGCTGAGGCTTATGTTAGTCAGATCTATGACTTGGGAATAGTCACTGAAAAGAATGGCCTTGAGTTGACTCTTTGGTGCGGAAAAGCAGAGATGATGAAATTGATTTCGAAATCAAACGGACGCATTTCTATCAAGTAGGACCAACCCTTAGGCCCAAACATGTCCGAACTGCTTGAGGATGTGCCTTCTCTTCCCGAAGAAGAGCCGGTTTTCCAATCAAGCGGCATCGCCTTTGAGGTGAAAAGTGAGGACGGGCATCCTGTTTTGCAAATGATTGGTATTTTCGTGTTCGTTATTTGCGGGCTAGGATTCGCAAACGGGCTTGATTTCATAAATCCAGAATCCGGCCTAGTAAGACCCCACGAATGGATCAACGGAATGGCGCAGGGAGCGCCTCACGACTCTGCAGAATTCAGCGGCACGATTACTTCAGGAGGAGAGCCGCTGGCAAATGCTTCAATTCTTCTCGAGCACAAGAATGAGGACGGCATCCTAGATGCGCCTCTTGAAGTTCAAACCAATAAAGATGGCAAATTCAAATTCACAGGAGCCACACCAGGTCTAACCTCAATTGAAATCATCCGCTACAATGAAGATGGAAAAAATGACGCAGTGCGCCATCGTTTGATTTTGAATCCTCCTTCACCACTTGAAAAAACCGGCTTTACAACAATTGATTTTGATATGCCTGAAACCTCAGAATTCTCAGATTTGGACTGCACTGGAAATTATGCGAATGGCTCATGCGTTAGGACAATCAGTTACTTCGATGAACAGATGGAATTCCCCCTAATCGATGAATCAGCTGCTGGCCTATACATCATGATAGGCTGGGCAATGATTGGTTTAGCATTGATTTCAGCAGGCTTTGCATTCTTTGGCATCAGGAAAGGATCAAGAGGAATGATTCAGACATCTTGCGTTCTCGTTTTCTTTACTGGTGGGCATTACTACAGCGCTTGCTTATTTTCGGTTATGGCATTTGCACTAACCTTCACAGTACCGCGCAAGACGGTGATATTGGAAGCCTGAAGCCGACACTCTATTGAGAAGTGCCGCTTTAGCGCACCCATGGATTTGATTCAGGCGGCCTGGATGATTCGGGATTTAGGCCAGCCTGTGAGCGCTTTAGATTTGGAAGAAGATTCCGTGATTGCCGGCGGCTGGGATGGAGCATTGCGAAAATGGAATGGCGATGGAGACTTAATGTGGAAAGCCCAATGCTCAGACCGAATCGAATCCATCCTCAGAATCGAAGACGTAGTTGTAGTGACATCGGGGTTACACATATCTTGCTTGAAGGATGGCGAGATACTTTGGAGCGAGCCATTAGAAGGTTCAGCCGATTTACTAGCATTCCATAACGGAGAAATCATTGCTACATCGAGTGTATACGATATTGAACATGGCGATTTCATGGAAAGCGCAACGTGGAGATTTTCTTTAGAAGGCGACCTACTCAACGTTGATAGAATGGATGAGAGGCCTTGGTTCTTAGATTCAAATGACAAGCTATTGCTCGGACTGGGAAGGCCGAAGTGTGGTATTCTGGTCGATGGCGAGCACCAAAAACTTCCAACAGATTCACCCGTTACTTGCGGATTATATGGCCGAGAAAACGTATTGTTTGGCCACGCTAATGGCGTAATAACCTCTCTCAAAGGAGAAATAATCTCTGAAGAATCTTCATCGATAGAATCCATAACATGTGTCGAAAAAGGGTTTGTAGCAGCATTGGAGTCTGGAGAATTGGTTGCAAAAACGCCAGACTCAAAATCGATTTGGAAGGCCTCTGGAAAACAAGTTACAACCCAGGTTGCAGGATT
>DAYA01000024.1:0-15308 GCA_002506705.1 Euryarchaeota archaeon UBA550 | reverse complement strand
GACAGTCAAGGCGGATTGATTGTTACAGGAAAAACGACTCGAGCTAGAGTTTCAGATCATAGTAAAAATCGCATTGGATTTGGTTTTGAAGATGGACAAATTTTGGTATGGGAAAAGGGACTTTTCTCTAGGAGAATTAACCAAGAGAAAGGTGAAGAAAATTCTCGCAAATCTGCACTTGCAGCCAAGCTAAGATCATTGAGAAATTAGTGTTATTTTTGGTGATTTTCTTCCAGTGGTCACAGTGGAAAAATATCATTCAGCCCCCCATTTCCGCTGGAAAATGGTTGGAAAAAGCGTAAACTTTATTTGCCACCGCCCCCCAGGGGGAAAGTGCCGCTCCACAAGGAGTGGTGGAGGGCGTCCTCGGATACCCTCTGGGACCCTTGCCAACCGGCCTGCTCAAACCGAGCAAAGTGTTGGTCACAAACCTTAGAGATAGGGGGCGTGAAGTGGAAGGGAAGATTCGAAATCTTCGGAGATCGAAAGTTCCCCCACTCACAGGAAGAATCGGAGCTTCGGCAAAGATCTGCCACACAACCACTTGGAAGTGTGGAACAGGGAGGGCTGCAACCTAGTTGCAGTAGTACCAACGACTGTGCACCGCCGGGAGGAGTAGCAGTAACAGTTCTTCGGGACAACCTCTGTTACAACAAACGGCTTAGATGAAACCGAACCAGGGATTGGACCTTCGGGGAAAAGAATTGGAAACGGACATCACGGACGGAAACCGCGCCATCCACTCTTCGGAGTGGATGGAAACGGACCTCCACAAGTCACAACCGAAACTTAGCTTGCTAAGGAAACGAGTGACACCGCTGAAAGGAAATGGACACTTCGGTGAAAATGACATTTCAGCAACCGGTGAAAAAATTCGCGACCTTCGGGAAACGGAAATTGACACCACCCTGGAAACAAAACACTTCGGTGGGATGTGACCAGAAACTCGGCCGCCGGGAAGAAGGTATCTTGGAAACAAGAAATCAACGATCCACGCTCATTCTTCGGAATGGATTGTGGTGACGACGACTCGGCAGCCACCAGCGGAGGCTGGCAAGGGGGCGGATATCCCACCCGGATGAAACCCCCTTGCCAGTTCTCCCATCCTGCTCTCACAGGTAAACGGATGCCAGTGCGTTCCGCTTATGACTGTTAAGGGTCATTTTCTATCTTACAACCCGTTTTTACTGGTGTTTAATTTTGACCGGTCATATCCTCTGGTCTGACCCATTGGTCAAACTCTTCATTGGTCAGATAGCCTAGCTCAAGCGCCGACTCTCTCAGAGTCGTACCTTCTTCGTGCGCCTTTTTTGCGATCTTTGCTGCCTTATCGTATCCGATGTGGTTGTTCAGTGCAGTAACCAACATCAAAGAGTTCTCTAAGTGATTTTGAATCATGTTTTTGTTGGGCTCTATGCCCTCAACGCATTTTTCTCTGAATGCGCGCATCGAATCGGATAATATTCTGACACTGTGAAGCAAATTGTGAATCATCATTGGTTTGAATACATTCAATTCGAAATTACCCTGGCTACCACCGATCGTTATCGCAGTATGGTTGCCCATGACTTGACAACAAACCATTGTCATGGCTTCTGATTGTGTTGGGTTTACTTTACCAGGCATAATTGAGGAACCAGGCTCGTTCGCAGGAAGCGATAATTCACCTAGTCCACATCTTGGACCTGAACCTAACCATCTAACGTCATTTGCAATTTTCATCAAACTTGCAGCCAATGTGTTCAGTGTTCCACTTGCAGCAACGATTGCATCATGTGCTGCCAACTGAGAAAATTTGTTGGGCGCTGTCACAAACGGCATATTTGTCTTCAAAGCAATTGCTGCAGCAACCCTTTTTGCAAACTCGGGGTGCGTATTCAATCCAGTTCCAACAGCGGTCCCACCGAGTGCCAACTCGTGCAGGTCTTCTAGAGCAAATTCAATTCTTCTCAAATCAGCATCCAACTGTGCAACCCAACCACTTACCTCTTGTCCTAAAGTAAGAGGCACGGCATCCATTAGGTGAGTCCTTCCAATTTTCACAATATCAGACCATTCTTCTGATTTCGTTGCTAATGAATCTCTCAGGTCTCTCAAACTAGGAATCAAGTCGTTTGTTATCGCTTCAGCACTAGAGATGTGCATAGCGGTGGGGAAGGTATCGTTCGAGGATTGGGCTCTGTTAACGTGGTCATTTGGGTGAACAGGGGATTTAGAACCTAAGACTCCACCAGCCATTTCAATTGCACGATTAGCGATTACCTCGTTTGTATTCATGTTGGACTGAGTGCCAGAACCAGTCTGCCACACCCTTAGTGGAAAGTGGTCATCAAGTTCGCCGTTAATCACTTCTTCAGCAGCTGAGATAATCAGTTTTGCAACCTTTCCATCCAATTGTCCTAAATCAGAATTTACCTTTGCTGCAGCTTGTTTTAGAATTCCAAATGCGCGGATGACGCCCCTCGGCATTAAATCATCACCAATGTCGAAGTTGATCAGTGACCTTGCGGTTTGACAACCGTAGTACATATCGGCAGGGACTTCCAACTCTCCCATTGTATCCGCTTCTATTCGTACTTCTCCCATGTACCTCCGGCATAGCCGACCGTCCATGTCCCTTTCCCTCTAGTAACGGTCAAAGGTGAGAATCTCGAGCGGCGAATAATGACCGACTATCGCTTGGTGTGGTTCCAACATCTGCATAAGGCAGCAGGGACCTATGTCATTCGTCGAGCGATGGCAAATGGAGAGACATTTTGGCCAGAACATTCGAATGGCAACCCTCGAGTTGACGGACAATTAGTTCCACTATGGGAGATGTCTTCTGAGCAACTAACTTCCTTCATTGATGAGTGTGAGGAAAAAGGAGTCACATTCGTTGCCTGCGAATGGGGCGGACCAGATTTTCAAACACTAGCTAATGATGAGCGAGTGACCTTGTTAACCTGTATGAGACAACCAATCAAGCGCTTTATTTCGAATTACAATTACGACCATTACCTTGTGTTGACAAATGCCAAATCATATGCAGAATATCTGAAAGAAGGTCACCTGCATTCATCTCCAGAATACTATACGAAGATTTTCGCTAGAGGAGAATTAGACCTAGAGTTGGCCAAATCCAATCTTGGATTATTTGACCATGTAATCGTGGCAGAGGACGGAATGGATACTTTGAATGAATTTGGTTGGCATAAAGAAAGCGATACAACCCATCCAACTTTTGGTGATAAGAAGCGTGCTATGGTTTTGCTCGCAAAATTGCGTTGGTTTAGGCTTTTCAATTATCTAAAAAAGAAAAAGTATCTTCCGCCTGAAGAGTTGAAAATCAACGATTTGAACAAACTAGATTTGGAACTATATGATTCAATGCGAGGATAAATCCGGTCCAATTCCAGTCATAATTTCCCCGTCTTTCCAATATCCACGATACATCAACATAGTCTGGAATGGAATTTCGATATTCCCATCAGAATCTATTGCGATTACTCCACCACGCCCACCCAATGGAGCAACCATATCAAGCATATTTTTGCATGCAGTTTCTAGCGATTCACCAAGACGTAGTCTTGTTGCAACCTCATGTGCAGCACAGGTTCTGATGAAGGCTTCACCAACTCCTGTGCAGGATACTGCAACCTTTTGATCAGCCCAAGTCCCTGCTCCAATAATCGGCGTATCCCCAATCCTACCATCGGGCTTCCCTGTCATACCACCGGTGCTGGTCGCAGCGGCTAAGATTCCATTTTTATCGATAGCAACGGCGCCTACGGTACCCATTCCTTCATCGTGGTCTAGCATAGCGGAATCGTCTTCGTCGGTAGAACCCGGTCTGGAATTAGCATCCTTCCATTTTTCCCATTGTGCCTTGCGTAAATCTGTGATGAGCCATTCTTGTTTAACTTCTTCAATACCGTTTTTGATTGCGAAATCATTGGCTGCAGCACCATTCAGCATTACTGGCCAATTATTGTCTAGGACTATCTTCGCAGCACGAATAGGATGCCGGATTTTTGTAACGTTGACAACAGATCCAGCAGCACCGTCACTGCCTCGCATTATGCTTGCATCCATTGTTACTGAGCCATCCGCTGCAATTACAGAACCAATTCCTGCATTAAATAACGGTTCATTTTCCATCATTTCAACAGCGATTGTAACAGCCTCTAGTGCGTCTATTCCGCTTTCCAACATCGAACCTACCGTAGCCAGCACGTTGTGCATACATGCTATCCTTTGTGGGTCTAAATCAGTAGGGCCTTTCCACGGCCCATCTCCGCCAGCACCACCATGAATGGCGAGGCCGACCATCAAATCACCTTAAGCGCGTGTAACCGAGATGATTTGTTGTGGCTCTGCAGGCCTATCACCGGGCAGTTTTCTGCATCCTTCGATTGCCTTGACCACATTCATTCCATCTACGACTTCTCCGAAAACTGCGTGATTTCCATTTAGCCACGGAGTAGCGACTGTTGTGAGGAAAAATTGCGAGCCACCTGTATTTGGTCCAGCATTTGCCATAGATAGAATTCCAGGGCGATCATGCTTCATGGATAGGGCGCTTGACTCGCAAGGAATCTTCCATCCAGGGCCGCCAGTTCCTGCCATTCGGCTCATTGGGTCTCTTGAATGTGGGCATCCTCCTTGAATCATAAATTGCTCAATGACTCTGTGAAAGTGCAATCCGTTGTAGTGACCATCGTCTACTAAACGAAGGAAGTTAGCGGTTGTATCTGGAGCTTCAGCGGTAAATAGCCTAATTCGGATATCTCCGGCACTTGTTTGCATAATGACGTCTGTCATGTTGAGGTCTAGGCGAAGCCCGTTGATGACCCTTACTGTGAAAGTATCATTGAACCATGTGTGGTCTGAAATACTGGTCAGCATATGCTCTTGCTTGTTCAGGAGTGTATCCTGCTGCAAGTAACTGCTGCTCGTACTGCAACTGTTCAGGAGAGATTCCAGCATCTGCACCCATCATTCCACCTATTTGTTGGTCGAATGCTGCGCTTGCAAATGCGTCTCCGGCTAAGTTGTCTCCGCCACGTCCCTTTCTTATGATTAGAAGTGACAGAAGAATAATGATTACAACTCCGAATCCAATTCCTCCAATCATCGCAACATCGGTTCCACTTTCACTCGAATCACTAGACTTCTCTCCGGGGTCTCCTGTTCCGGAGCCGCCGTTGTTGTCAGTACCACCATTGTTGTCAGTACCACCATTGTTGTCAGTACCACCGTTGTTGTCATCAATTACACAGCCAGCATCGTCGACAACGTTGATTCCACCTTCAGTGTCTGGACATTCATCGACCGAGTCTACAACTCCATCGCCGTCAGTATCAACCTCACAGCCGTTTTCATCTACTGTAACTCCGGTTGGAGTCGCATCACAGTCGTCATCGGAATCCTGTACTCCGTCGCCATCAGTGTCTACAAATGGAGGAGGACAGCCGTCGCCACCCTCTCCGTTTTCAACACCTGCTACACCTGGGCATTGGTCGCCGAGGTAACCTGAACTGTTGTCTCCAAATCCATCCTCGTCCTCATCGACCCACTGGCTTTCATCAAGCGGTGCGAAGTCATTCAAGTTAGACCAGCCGTCACCATCAAGATCTGCACAGCCGTATCTGTCTCCGTAGCTTTCCCCGTACTTGTCAGGACAATCGTCAACGATTCCGTCTCCGGTGTCTGTGGTGTTGTAACCATCTCTGTCAACATCATTTGCCCACAACTCCTCTTCATTTTGGACTGCGAATTCTTCACCCATCATGTCGTTGTTGATGATTTCCATTTCATTGATTGCTTGGTCCATGTTTACCATGACTATGCAAGAGTATGTGCCGCTTGGTGTTGAAGCGTTAATGAACGTCGAAGATGCCCTTTCCAAAACTAGTTGGCCATATGTGGCATATGTGCTGTAGGTTGCAGAATCAAGTTGTTCAACAACATCTCCGTTTTCATTGAGTAATTCTAGAGTCCACTGGAATTCACCAACAGCAGGTCCACGCATGTTGTGGATCTCGAAAGAGTAGAACAATTCCTCGTTACTGATCATCTCAGCACCACATGTTAGGTTGCTAACCGCCAAGTCGGCTTCAGCTGGTGGTAGAGTGTTGATTGAGATGTTGTAGTATCCTTCGCCTCCAGCCGAATCGATAACCAATGTGAAGGTTCCATCTTGGCCTTCATACATCAAGTCGTCCATCGACATCCATTCTGTGCCATTCCAACCAGCGACCATGTTGCTTTCTTCATCGTAAAGTGATGCTGTAAACGGTGTATCTTGGTCTGCTGAGAACATTACGTGTACGTTGTTATAATCTTCTAGATTGAATTGGTAAGAATCAGAAGCATCCTGTCCACCTAGACATCCTTGGCCACCCTGTGTTGGGTTTGTACCAAGGATGATTGGATTTGAGAGGTCAGAGCCCGCATCGGTTCCAATTCCAGCATCAGAATATCCTGTGCAAGTGAAAGGTGCAGTGTATCCTTCAGGGTTTCCAATGATCAGCCTGTAAGTTCCAGCACCTCCCGATTCAAGCCATGAGGTTGAACGGTTAATCATGATTAGATAATCGCCAGCAACGCCTTCGTACGCTGTTCCCATAGTTGAGACATCGCTGTCAGCAAAGAAACCAGCATCAGTATCTATGTCTGCGCCGTTTGCATCAACAAGTGAAATTCCCACAGCGCCAGCCGGTGGGTCAACTAAACTGATGTTCAAGTTCTGTCCGCTTGATAGAGTGATTTTGTAGAAATCCTGAGTATCGCTAGAATCGATACATCCTCTATATTCAGCATCTGCGTACATGCCCAAATCCATTGGGTTTGCAGTGTCATTGTCAGCATCGCCTCCTAGGCCAGCATCATTTTGTGTAGCACATGCAGTCTCCGCATTTCCAACGGTAAATTGGCCATTTCTGCTTGCTTCGTTGTTATCTTCATCTCTCTCAAGAACCAAATCATCCTGGTCTGCTACTACATACAGGTAATAGCCTCCCTCGATCAAATCAGCAGGAATTGTTGCAGGGATGGTAACGCTCGTGTTGGTATCCATTGGAATTCCACTCGTGGTTGTCGAACCGATTTCATGGTCATACCAGTCAATACCGAAATTCACGGATAGAATTGCGGTCAATTCAACGTTTGATACTCCATCAATAGTTCCTTGGTTTTCCAATACGGCTGTTACATCGAAAGAGTCACCTAATTGACCGCTTCCAGCGCTTGTTACTGTATCAATCGTGTAATCAGGTGCTGGAATGCTTTGGTTAGTCCAAACGTCCAGTGTGTAGTTGGAGACGCCTGAATAGTGGGTTACGTTGACGTAGTATGTGCCGCCAACTCCCTCGTAATCAGTCAACTTTGCAGTTGCAGTTTCAGGGTATGATGAAGCCAATCCTCTGTCAACTTGCGAGCCGTTAGAATAATGCAAGTACAGATCGAAGTCTGAATTTTGGTCCTCCGCATCGAGCATCACTTCCAAGAAATAACCAGCAGGGACGTCAAATGCATATACATCATCACCGTCTACACCATCCATACATCCGGTGTAGGTTCCAGTGACATTGCTTCCCATGTTGGTAGCATTGGCCTGGTCATTAGCTGCATCTGAGCCTAAACCAGCATCATTCTGAACTCCTCCTAGAAGATCAGTACAGTCATCTCCAATTACCATTTTATCGGGCGATGCCATGTTATTGTTCAATTCGTCAGATTCGGTGATATTTCCATAACCATCAGCCCAAACAATCCAGTGGTAGGAATCGTTTGTTATGTTTGCAGGAATGACGACATTCATGCTAGTGTTTCGTGTAGCACCAGCAGCCAAGTCTGCTTCTACTGAGACATCATCGAGGATTGTATCGAATTGGTCGTATGTCGTGTCGGTTGAAAGAATGAAGAAAACGTCAAACGCTCCAGTTGTTGCACTGGAATTGTTTGCAAGATTTTCAACGGTGTAGTTCACTGTGACAGTGTCACCAGCCTTTGCTTTTAGAGGGCCTTCAACCATCGAGATAGTCATGTCTGGTTTGGGCGTGGAATTGTTGGTCCATACACGAAGAGTGTAGGTGCCGTCGCCGCTGTACATGTTTACCCAGACATAGAATGTGGTAGCATTACCTTCTAGTGAGGTACCTGCAGTAGACACCTGTTCTAGAGGGTCGTTGTACTCAGACCAGTCATATGCATAGGCGCTTTTGCTCGAATCTACAATGTAAAGATCGAAGTCAGCGCCCGTTGGCACAACGAGTTCGACATCGACCTCTTTACCAGCAGTTGTTGTTATTGCGTAAAGATCCTCAGAGTCTGCAGAATCAACACAACCGTTCACTCCACTTGGACCATTTGTTGGGTCTGTCCCTAGACTCTTTGCTGTAGTGCTAGAATTTCCAGTATCGCCCGCTGTTCCGCCATCGGTTTGCACTGCTGGACAAGGCGCTCTTCCTGATGTACCAAGATCCACTCTTGGTCCAACATCGTCAATTGATTTCGGAATAAAATCGAAAATCGGGATTTCGCTCAGTTCTTTTGATTGGTCAATTTCTTTGTCGTAATTAGCTGCAACAATTGGTGTAGCAGACATCAAAATCATCAGGCTGGCAAGAAGGAATGTACGTGTACGCATGGCCCTCAACGGGTTCACGTGCACACTAGTCAACTATCAAGGTACGGATTGGCGAAGTCACAGAATTGTAACCAATTCCGATTAAGCCACGCTCGGTGATGCCGAATTTACTTCATCGGAAACGCCTGCTGCATATCGCTCGAAGTTCTTGTTGAACATAGTAGCAAGTTTGTCTGCTGTAGCGTCGTAAGCATCGCCATCTTCCCAAGTTTGTCTTGGAATCAAAACTTCCTCAGGAACTCCTGGACATGACTTTGGAACTTCGAATCCAAATCTCTCATCCGCTACGTATTCAACATCGTCTAAGTCACCGTCTAGGGCAGCGTTCAACATCGCACGAGTATATTTGATCTTCATGCGACTTCCCACACCATATGAACCTCCGGACCAGCCGGTATTGATTAGCCAAGCAGTAGAACCATGTTCGGCCATTTTGCTAGATAGCAAATCTGCATAAACGCCTGGGTGCATTGGCATGAATGGTTCGCCGAAACATGCGGAGAAGGTTGCTTCAGGCTCAGTAACACCAATTTCAGTTCCTGCTACTTTTGCAGTGTAGCCAGAAATGAAGTGGTATGCTGCTTGTGAAGCAGTCAATCTGCTGATTGGAGGTAATACGCCGAACGCGTCACAGGTTAGGAAGATTACATTCTGGGGGTGACCACCTTTGCTGTCAAGAGTGCGGTTTGCAATTGCTTCAATAGGATATGAGCCTCTTGTATTCTGAGTCTTGCTGGTATCGAAGAAGTCAGGGATTCCATCACCGTCTACGACGATATTTTCTAAGACAGTGCCTTTTTGCTTTGTAGTTGCAAAGATTTCAGGCTCGTCTTCTTCTGAAAGGTTGATCAGTTTAGCATAGCATCCACCTTCGAAATTGAAGACACCATTTGCACCCCATCCGTGCTCATCATCACCGATTAGTGCTCGCTTAGGGTCTGCTGATAGAGTTGTTTTACCGGTGCCTGAAAGTCCGAAAAAGATAGCAGTGTTTTCTCCGTTGGTATTAGCAGAACAGTGCATAGGAAGGATTCCCTTCTTAGGAAGAATTAGGTTCATTACGCTGAAGATAGACTTCTTGATTTCTCCAGCGTATCTTGTGCCACCGATAATTACCTCGCCAAGTTCGTAATTTACAATCACGAAGCATTGGGAGTTTAGAGCATCGTCATCTGCCTCATAGTGGGGTGCGTGGTACACTGTGAATTGAGGTGTGTGCGTCTTTAGTTGCTCAGAAGTTGGGCGCACGAACATGTTTCTTGCGAATGCATTATGCCAAGCGTTTTGGTTGATTACACGAATAGGTAATGCTTCACTTTCTTCAGCTCCACAATACAAATCTTGAACGAAAAGTGACTCTCTTGATGATAGGTATTCGATGACTTGTGTCTTTAGTCTGGTGAACACTCCTTTGTCTGTGGAAATATTGACGTCTCCCCAATTTACATCTTGATTGGTTGTTGGTTCGTCAACAATGAATTTGTCATTAGGTGATCGACCGGTTCTTTCACCGGTTTCCGTAACCAAAGCCCCTTCAGATGTAAGGAATCCTTCCTTTCTTTCGACTGCCAAGTCGATTAATGAAATGTTATCTAAATTCCAATAAACCGTTGCACCGGTTTCGATACCACTTTCTGAAAGGTCGCCCGACGGGACGCCTACCACATTCGCCATGGCCCGTCGACCCGCGGCCCCTCTTTGTCCCTTGCGGTTCGAGGTTAACCTAAACCCGCTTAAAATCCAAATTTAATGTACCGCGAAGGGAGAAATTGAAATCCATTTCCATTGAAGCCCTAGGTATGGAGAAGGTGCCTGAAGATGAAATCCTCTCCAAAAGGAATTTCCAAAAATCCTCGGGGATTAACCTCGATAATTTCATGATTCAATCCGCTTTTGAGGATGAGGTGGCCGAAGAATCAGAAACAGTTTCAGAGGAACAAGTCGATGAAGCAGTTGGAGAAGTAGCTGAGATATTCTCACGTGGCGATTTGCCTAGTAACATCAACAGAGATGGTACTGTCAATGAAGCTCCGGAAATCGACAGTGTCACAGAATATGCAACAGAAGGGGAGAAGCGCCTACATTACGGATTAATGATCGCTATGATCGTCGTATGGTCGGCCATTGGAACAATCGTCGGTACGTCTCCTATCTTCAGTAATACAATTTCTGCAATCGGATTGTTCGCCATGGCTGGTTTCGGAATGTGGTTAGGAGAAACTTGGATTCCAAAGCAGCGTATGCATTTACTTGGAGTAACCTGGGTCATCATTTCGATGAAAATTCTCTACGGTCTAGCAATTTCGATGTATGCTTGGGATTGGATTGGCACTACAGAATTGGGCGCATCTCTGCTCGGCCTTGTAGTACTCAATATCGCTATAGCACAACATCACGATGAAGATGCAATCGCAACTCAGGCAACGATTGTGCTTCTTGCAATCGGTTCTGCAGCAGGTGGCACATACGGCCAGGAAGGAGTTGCAGTGATGGTCGGGGTTGGAACATTGCTGTTCCACGGATTAGCATATCTGAGGTCTTCTGGAAATTTGGCTTCTCTAGGTATAGCAGTTTCATACCTGTGGATCGGATTGCACGCAATCAGTGATGATTGGCTAGTTTTTGGAATCGAGATAACTCCGTTTAGTGACGAATTACTTCTCTTCCTTCTCATGTTTGGTGTAACCGGTATCAATGCGGTTACTGCAACTAAGTTTGCCAAGGCTGAAAATTGGTTCTCTTCAGGCTTCAAGGCTATGGGTCTAGGCAAACCTGGACTTTGGTCAGTTTCTGTTGGCCTTGGTATGATCGGCGCATTGCTGGCAATCGCATCAAATCGACTTGAAACAGGATATGCATTGGCACAACTGATTCTCCTGCTATCGGCATTTACACCGTCGTATCTTGTTGTACGTGGAGAAAGTTGGCAGAAATTGCAGAGATATGCGTTGTGGCCAGCGCCGATTCTCCTAGCAATTCTAATTCTAATGGTTAGAGGTGTAATCGACTCGCCGCTCTCAGAGCCATGGTCGATTTACGCAGTGTTTAGCGCTGCTATTACCACAGCAGCGATTTTGAATCACCAACACGCTGTATCCGACCACGTTCTTTGGATTGGCTCAATTGCAATAGTGATTATTCTTACATTACTAATTCCTGCTGAAGATGAAAATTTAGCTAGAATACTCCTATCTTGTCAAGCGATTGTTTGGGTAGGCTTGGCGGCGTTAGCAGTACAAAGAGACTCACCGTCTCTTGCTGGAACTGCAACAATTGCTCCGTGGATTTGGTTATTCTTCTTTGCAAGCAATCTCGAGTCAAGGCTGATTTCGGTAGAGATAATCCCGACTAATTTTGCAGAATTGGACTTATCCGTGTACCTGATTTTGTTGATATTAATTCAAATCCCACTCAATTTCAAACTTGGAGATAGCGGGGTAAACCTGGCCGGTCGATTGGTCGGCATGTCTGAATTAAGTGCAAGGATGAGAGATAGTGGTATGATGAGGTTGTGGAATATCAGTTTCATCACAATTTTATTGGCAATGCTATTCATTACAAACCCAGATACAATTCCTGCGTATGGAATGGTTTCTGTTATGGGTCTAATTTTGATTTATCATTCTGTAGCAATGCGAATGGATATGCATCAAGGGACTCCTAGAACAGTCATTGTTTCTTGGTCAATCGCAGCACTGGTATTGCAGTGGAGATTTGGATTTGGTGCATTTTGGATTGCACTATTAGGGGTTTCATCAGTATTGATTATTTCTTGGTCAGAGTTGAATGCTAAACGCATTACAGAAGGGGAGAAAATCTCACACCAAGCAATCATGCCTGGTAATTTGATAACCATAAGCTTAGGATTTATTGCGGTTATGTTGATGTTGATTGGATTGAATGAACCACTGAATAATCCACTATCGTATGGAGATAATTTTCCTAATGATGTCACAAATTTGAGGTTTGCATCAATCGCAGCTATTTCGACGGTTGGTGGGCTATACCTGCCAAGAGCATCAAAGCTTGAGAAATTGCTTCCATCTGCGATTGCAAGTATTGCAGTGTTGGTAACGGTTGGCCTTGCAGCGGTCAGTTTAGAGGACGATTTGACACTGTATATGGCCGGGATAAGTTTCGTTGTCACTGGAGCATGGCTTGCTGCACAAGGCGAGATAAGGTCACGAATGAAACAGGTTTCTCAAAGAGACGAGAGGTTGGAAAAATATCTTGCGCGCCAAGAAATGCAGGATGAAATCGCTCAATCACCTTCAGCCTCTAACATCAAAATGGTTGATGCTGAATTATTGCAATTATCAGAATTGCAACAGCAGCGTTCCAAACGCCGTTCTTCTTCTGGAGATTACGACTTGGTGGTAGGAGACATCCAACACAAACCAACAATCGTGTTATCGTTCATCATCGTAACGATACTCATCGGCATATTCTTTGCATGGACAAGCGGAGATTCTCTTCCAGCAATTGCTGTGGCGTCTTTCATATCGGTCTTGTTTATTGGAATCGCTCGTTGGAGAGCGGACCAAGTTAATCTTCAACTCCCAGACATAATGGGAATCGAATCCCCTGTAGCTATTACTATGGCTGGTCTAACATTGATCCAAATCGCAGGTAGATTAGGAGATGCAAATGTCGCACTTGAGTACCAATGGGAAATCCTAGTCCTTCTTGGTGCTCTTGTTATCTTGGCAGGAATATCTCTGCTTGGCAGGAATGACCTCGGTCTGAGAATCCCTTCAGTTCTAGAAGGAATAGTACTACTTTTGTTGATATCCAGAGTCCTTACTTCACTGATGGGAATAGACAGAATTCAACTCTCTCCAACTTACAGCGATGAGTTATCATGGGTTTTGCCGGTAATCTCTCTAGAGGTTTTCCTCATCGCTGCAGTGTTGCTGTTTGAGTGGGTTGAATCGGAGAGGATTAAGAGAGAATTAGGTGACCACAGAGGGGCAATCGGTCGTATTATTTGGGCGGTCATGACAATTTCAATCTCGTTTGGAATTGCCGGAATTTTGGCAGCGATTTTCGCTATGAAGAACTCACTTAGATGGATTCAACCGGCGGTACCCGTTGGTTTGGCATTGTTCATTCCAATATCATGGAACGCTCTAGGAGGATGGGTCGAAGTTTTGGAAGGAACCACTTCTCTATTCATGATCGCACTAGGAACAATGGCACTGATTTCTGCAATCGGTTGTGTTGTGACAAACAAGCAGCAATGGATATCTTCTGCTCTTTGGGTAGGGCATTTGTTGATTCCATCCGGGGCATTTGGATTCTATCAACAGACCAGTGTTTTGATGATGGTTTTGATACTTGCAGTATCGACAACATCGTGGCTAATCGGCGTGGTTACACTACGAAGGGGTTGGAGAATATTCGGAGCGGTCGACCTTGTTCTGGCATGGATTGTTGCAGGTATTTTGATGCTTGCAGGTGGAACTTCTCTGATGCTTCTTGTGATGTTGATATCAACAGCAATACTCCTAGGATTGGTAACCTGGTTGGGCCAAGAGTACGAAGAGCAATTAGCGAATGATTAGTCTTGCAATCTATCTCGTAGCAACTCAGAAATTTCCGCAACTGCATCTACAGCAGCCGAGTGGTCAATCCCTGCAGCAACTCTTAGTGAAACATTGGTCTTGGCTTGGGTTCCAGAATTACGAATTCCGATGGACACCCCATCTTTTTCTAACAACATCAAGTTTGGCTCTCCAACAAGGCCACTACGATTCATTTCACCCAAGAAATTGCTCGCTATTGTCTCTACTTCATCTGACAGTGAATTGCTTCCATCCCATTTACTTCTGTTAGAAGGAGATATTGAAATTCTATTTTTGAATCCACGCTGGAATTTTTCAACTCTAGATGTGCATGACATAGCACATAGCACTACAAGCATGCTTGAAACACCGTCTCCAACAAGAACTCTTCCTCCATTTGGGTTAGGTCCCGATAGCACTAGATGTCCAGAGTCCTCAACTCCCAAGACCCTCTCTCCACTATTTTTCAGCGCATGGGACAACCATCTATCCCCGACGGCAGTCTGTGAAAATCTCACATCGGCATTCAACCGTCCAAGCGAAGATGCTAGTGCAAGGTCTGACTCAATACTAGCAGCAAGGTGCCAATCGCCCTTTGCTGACCTTAGAATATGGTCTGCCATTTCATCACCATCTACTACCTTGCATCCATCTTCCGTGGATTCGATTAGCAGGCACCGGTCGCCATCACCATCTAGTGCGGCAGCAATAATTTGCCCGGCAGGTTTTCTCTCTAGCGAACTAATCATGATGTGTTCCGACTTTTCTGCTTCGCCCCACGTCCATGAATCGGTTGGCTTCAATTCTCCCGCACCACAATTTTCGTTCAATGCCGGAGCATTTGTTGAAACCTCATTCGCATTGATACCGATCTCCGATAGGAACTCGGCTAACCAAGAACTTGCAGCACCTTTTGAGGAATCCACTACAATATCTGTGGGTAGGATAGGTGCAAACAATTTAGAGAATTCACCATAGCGGATTTTCAGCAATTCTTGGTGTGCTGTATCCGCGTCAAAAACTGAGTCAGGTGTTTCTAGAAGGGCTAATTCGCTGCTGTCTACTTCTCTTTCTTCAGCAGCTAGTTGAACAACTAGTTCCGAAATCTCTCT
>DAYA01000012.1 GCA_002506705.1 Euryarchaeota archaeon UBA550 | reverse complement strand
CTTTGGAATTGGAGGCACTGCTGATGAAGAACTCCAGCAAAAAGGCGGGAAAGACAAATATCGTCTTTGGGAAGTCAATGACCCCAACATGCCAAACTCGGTACGTGAAAAGTGGCGTAAGATTGAGGCAACGCTTGCTAGAAGTTACTACTTGTATCCTTCAAAATGAGACCAGTCTAAACCTCACATTTAGATTCCAATGTGGTTAGTATTGAAGGCCTATCTGTAATACAAATCTCAGTATCAGATTTTTATGTTGTTTGAAATTTTGCGAAGAGTGGAATATATTCCTCTGAAAAAACCACTCAATAAAAACGCACATAGTACTATTGTCATCGACCATCCCCAAATGTTGGTTATCGCCCTAGTTTCACCATCACTAAGCATTAGAGATAGTGTTGTAGCAAGCCCTATTCCAATGGAGGTTTTGATACGGTTTTTTACATCCATCGAAAGAAGAGTGCCCACTTTAGACTGACTTGTAAGTAAGAACAATGCCCATATCGTTGTACCTATTGGCCAAACAACTGCTTTAGCACCTAGGCCACTGAAAGCGACTTCATTTTGTTCTAATTGGAAAGTAACAGCAATCAAGATAATTGCCCAAATTACAGAGAAACCCAGTGTTATCAATATTTGATTAATCGATTTATTTACCTCGCTTGAAAGTCCCTTTTCATCAGCGTTTTTCTCTTTTCCAGTGTCTTTGTCATTTGTACTCTCTGAGTTTTGATCAATAGTTTGAACAAATTCTTCAGCTTCTTCCAGATTTGTCTTTAACCGCTTGACTTCAATCTGTAGCGCGTTAATTTCATCCAAAATTTGTTGATGTTCAGTAACAGGAATTGTTACCATAGGTGGAAGTTTTTCATCATTGAAGATCTGCTTGTATTTCTCATCATCTTTTAGGGACTCGATGAATTCAGCCTTCTGTTTCTTGCGCGTTTCGATTACCTGTTCTTTTTTCTCTCCAATTTTCGCACTCATATCTGAAGCAAATTTTGCTGCAGAGCCTGCAGCTTTTTTTGATGTATCTGCGATGACCTTTCCAGACTTAATTGCGCCTGATTTTACACTTTCAATCGACTGGTCAATTTTTGACTTCAAGTCGCTTGGTTGAGTGGAGTCTTCATTAGACATGTACTCTCACCAATTATTCACACCAACTTGGAGATTTCGAAACATATTCGCTAGCATCCTCTGAATAAGAATTTGAATCTTTGATTAGTAGAATACAAGTATTTTCTACTTCGGAAGTAGAATCTTGACCGTCAATACTCAAAGCTATCCATTTAATCCACATGGCGTCTTCGTCACTGGAAAATTCTTGCTTCAAAGTTTGGATTACTTCGACAGAATCATCACCATCTCCAATTATCGAAGTTAATGTTAGAGTGTCGCCGTCGATTTCCCATTCTGCATCGTTACCTGTGCCGTCCTCGAAAGATCCATCCATATTGAAAGTGAATACCTGGCCATCAGATTTTGTCCAAGATCCTTCTATTGGGTGAGTTGATGCAGGGATTTGTAAAACCATGTAAATTACGAGTAATGCTACAATTGCTCCACAGATTGAGTAGACCACTTTTTTGTTTTCCTTTACAGCTAGTTTAGTATTATCAAAAAGTACACCAGCTTTGAATAATGCCTTGTCCAAATTAAATGAAGTCTGAGGTGATTTTTCTGTATCATCTTTCTTTGAAGGAATAAATTCGAATCCTGGAGGTGGAGCCGGGTCTGGTTTTTTCCCATCTAGTGAAAATTCCGGAAAATATCTCTGAGTATGTTCAACAGCCTCTTCTTCGGAATAGCCTTGTTCAATCAAATCATCGTGGTAGGAAAGTGCCTCTGACATTCATTCACCTCAAGAATCGTTTTTGTTGTCACTTAATTCCAAGATTTCATCCAATGAGTGGCCATCATCTTCCATCTCTTCCTTTTTTCCATTTGGGTTTTCATCATCTTCTACGTTCCAGTGTAAGAATCCACTGAAGCCTAACATTCCCCACAAAAGAAGAGGAGGTGCCAGTTCAACATTTAGAGAAATACTGTAAATGAAAGGAGGTGCTAATTCTGCTTCGATATTGAAGCCGCCGCCTTCTGCAAGCATTTGTACAAATATTATCCACAAGAAAACGCTTGTTCCCAAGAAAGCAGTCATCCTTGCCAGAGATTTACCACTACTGAATAGATAAATGCTCAACAGCATTATTGCTGTCACCAAGCCATATGATGCAGCACTAAATTCATTTGAACCGTAGGATGTTTGATACATTGGAACCAATGCACCAAATAATGTGTGAGGGATTGCAACAATCAGCAACCAAATATTTGGGTTTAGTATACTTTTCAAATCAGTTTTCAAAATACGTTCAATCTTCTCGCCCATACTCTATGCCTCCTTTTCCACTTCTTTTTCGGATTCCTTCTTTTTAGCTCTCCAAAGGAATGTTATAGTCACGGCAGATGAGATTGCCAGCAATATGGCAATATCCTGAATGCTAATGGTGATGACCCCACTTTCTTTTGATTCAGAAGAATCGCTGTTTTCATCTCCCGGTTGAATAATTGTTACTCCAGAGTCAAGAGGCCTTGTGTCTAAAATGTCTATCACGCCATCACCATCATCGTCGCCATCCCTATTGTTGCCTACACCGTCTCCGTCAGTATCTTTCCATTCTGAGGAATCTTCTGGGAAATCATCCTCAGAATTTTTGTAACCATCTCCATCAATGTCCAAGTCAATAGTGTCCGGAAGTCCATCATTATCTTGGTCCGAGGTGTATGTTGAATTGTAAGGGAAGGCATCTTCAATATCAGGAATGCCATCGTTATCGTCATCTAAGTCAGCGTTGTTTCCAATTCCGTCTCCATCATTGTCTAGCCATTCTGATGCATTAAATTTGAATGCGTCGAGAATATCGACAACTCCATCGTTATCATCATCGATATCTGAGTTATCACCTTTGGAATCACCATCGAAATTGTACTGTTCCTGCGGGTCAAAGGGGAATGCATCTAATGTGTCATTAACACCATCATTATCATCGTCCGGGTCATTTTCATCAGCAATCCCATCTCCGTCATTATCTGCAATTACCTCGACATAATTGGTTTCAGAATCTTCACTATCAGGGGTTCCGTCATTGTCGTCATCCGGATCAGCATTATCTCCAATCCCATCTCCATCGTGATCAGCATGTTCAGTAGGATCTAATGGAAAAGCATCTTCAGAGTCGGTGTATCCATCCCCGTCATCATCAACATCAGCATTGTTGCCTAGGCCGTCATTATCGGTATCTAGGTACTCAGAAGCATCTAGTGGAAAAGCATCATCTTCGTCAGGAACTCCATCGTTATCGTCATCAGGATCGGCATTATTTCCTACACCATCATTGTCGCTATTGTATTGTTCTGAACTATCCTTTGGAAAAGCATCTTCCGAATCCGAAACGTTGTCTCCATCATCATCGTTGTCTGCGTTGTCCCCTATTCCATCGCCATCTGTATCTTCATGTTCGTTTTCATTGTAAGGAAAAGCATCTTCCTGATCTTCATAACCATCGTTATCATCATCATCATCAAGATCATCATCCTCTCCATCATTATCGTAATCAGAACCTGAGGATCCTCCGCCTGAGTTACCATTGCCATTGCTTCCTCCGCCCTGATTGTCGTCATTGTCATCACACTCGTGCTCATCATCATCATATTCTGATTCGCATCGAGGATCGTTGGCGCAACCTTGGGGGTTATCGTCATATTGTTCACAATAATCCTCGTCGTCATCGTCGTCGTCATCGTTGTCGTCATCATCGTCATCAATATCTTCACACTCATGCTCGTCATCATCGTCCTCATATTCAGATTCACACTGTGGGTCATTAGCACAACCTTGAGGGTCGTCTTCATATTGTTCACAGTAGTCATCACCATCTCTACCAGATGTATCGAAACTTTGGTCATCGATGCTCAACGATTTCATATCAGACGTATTTATTGGCGATAAAGCCATTATTATGATGAGAAGCCAAACGGCGAAAAGTCTGTTCTGCACAAACTGCGGTGAAGGCTCTCCATTTTAAGGGTGCCCTAAATCTTTTAGGGTGCCCTAAATTACCAAGTGGCATGCGCGGCATCGATGATTGTGCACAATGCGGCAATGCCCTCCAAAATACCTGGATAGTTTGCCCGTTTTGCGGCGCAGATAAATCGAACATTTTGGCTTCGAGCATCTCTATTACTGAATTGGCACAGAGATCCGCTTGTACAGGATGTAACAAAGATTGCTCGTCAAAAAAACTGAAGTCGAAATGCTGTGGTAAATTTAAGAAAAAGAAAAAGTATTGCAAAAGATGCCCAATATCTGCAGCTAGAGCAGAAGCAAGGAACCCATCCTTCACATTGTAATTTTTGTTTTGCGTAATAAAATGATTATCCAGTCCCGATGTATGGGACCACTATGGGAAGTCAATTACCCCAACATGCCAAACTCGGTACGTGAAAAGTGGCGCAAGATTGAGGATACTCTTGCTAAAAGTTACTACTTGTACCCACCCGATGACAACTGATTGAGCAAGGCTTACTTTTCCTCTGTTTAATTAATCGGCAAATGTCAAGAACGTTTCTCATTATCAAAATTCGGCCGATTTCGAAACCACGGTTCCATGAAGGGCTCACAGTCATACCCCAAGTCTTTTATCGCCTCAGCTGGCAGGGCAACTCCGACTTTGAATCGAATACCTGCACGTTGGAGTGCAGACGATATCGCCTCATTTTTACAGAAGCTCACCCATCATGAAAATTGTCAGATAAGTTGCTACTATCGACAACAATGCTCCCTGCAATAGTGGCTTGTTTTTTTTCAAACCGCCATAAATTGCAAGACTTATGGTGTATAATGCGCAAATCCCTAAGCTAATTACGAGGTAAAGAATGATCTCAAAGCTCCTAGGAGAGAAGACGGAAACCATTAGCCATAAACTGGTGATAAAAAGGATACTGGGTGAAAATATACTAAACAAAAATAGTAGAAATTTGGCTTTCAGGTCACTACTTTGAAAATCCCCGTTCCAGTCAAAATTATTACCGCAATGAGGGCAATCAAACAATCCTGATGCATCATCTTCTAACTCAACATCTTCTCCACAATGAGGACATTGAATTACTACCATGTTAGAACCAGCCATTGAATTGACATAAGGTTTGAGCAGTTTCCGATTCAAAC
Source organism: Euryarchaeota archaeon UBA550 (assembly GCA_002506705.1). Lineage (GTDB taxonomy): Archaea > Thermoplasmatota > Poseidoniia > Poseidoniales > Poseidoniaceae > MGIIa-K1. The sequence goes on along the minus strand of DAYA01000012.1, from coordinate 12,668 downwards.
GATTCCTCTTCCATACTCGTCAACAACAACGCTAACAATTGAAGTGGTGGCGTAAGTATAGGCTTTAGAAAAATGATGATTTCAACAATTACCGGGCATTCGTTTAAGGTGTATTCCAATTACTACTGTACATGAAATATGTTAGTTTACGGCTTTGTATAGTTTTCTTAGTCATTGCATTTTTGCCAATTTCACATGCATCAGTAGATGCTCAATCAGAAAAGAATTGGGAGATAAAAATCGATTATTCAGGCGAGTGGAGAGCCCTGGTTGAAAGTGATAATTCAGATAGAAGAGGGTACGGCTCTGAAACCATAACGACCTATGCAGCCACAGAATCTGCTACGGTTAGAAAGCTCGACGACAGCTCTAAGGAAATGTGTATCGAACTTTGGTCGGATGGTGAATTAGTTGATGATGACTGTACAAGTTCGGGATATGGTGAAATCGAAGTAGGAAAGTGCAAATCAAATTGTGGTGACCCTAGTGTTCCATTCAGTGAAATGCCTGGTTTCGGCTTGATAATCGCAACACTTGCACTAATCTGTTCCGCTGTTTACTTACGAAGTGGCAATCTGAATATACGAAATCAATGACCCAAATATACCCAACTCGGTACGTGAAAAGTGACGCAAAATTAAGTCTCAATCTTGCTTTGTTTCACTCATTGGTAAAGGCCAAGGCCTCTCTCCATTATCCCAATTTGACCAGTCTAGAACCCAAGGCTCCATGAAAGGCTCCAAGTCATATCCCAAGTCTTTCATCACCTCTGCTGGCGGGGCAACTCCACCTTTGAACCGAATACCTGCACGTAGAAGTGCAGAGGATTTGACCTCATTTTTTTGCTCAATCGTTTGTTGAAAGTAGTAGAACTTCTCATCGAATCCAACAATTTTCGAGCGTACAGTGGCCTTTCTAAACGGTGCGAGACGCTTTCTGTAACGGATTGTCGAGCCACCAATTACAAACGCATACTTGTTTTTTCTAACATACCTGAACAATCCAATCTTGAATGCAATATCGTATCTTGCAAGATCACAAAATACGAGATGGCGGCCATTGTTTACTTCTGGATAAACGTCGATATCGCCTAAGCCAGGACGGAAACTCCAATGATATTCCCGATTGATATCGAATGACTGTTTCTTGCGAAACAAGTTTCCAATTACCATCTTCAACAATCGATGGTAAGGGTACATGACCAATCACCGGTTTCGTAGGCTGAAAATCAGTAGTCGCCTTCAACTCTTGGAGCCAAGAAGTACTCGACGTGCCCTGCTCCGTCTGCGAAGTCAAAGGTCAATTTCAGAGGGAAGTTTTCACCGAATCTTAGGTTGACATTTTCAATGCCTTGGAAGATCTTTGCTAGTGGAGTTAGGTAGGTCAGGGAGTACTGAGAGCGTGCTGCTTCTTTGCAGTCAATTGCTTGTAGGTCATCCTTTGTGAAGTCTAAGTTCACAGAGTCTGTAGAACCCTTGACGTTGACCGTAAACGTGTCTTCAGTCAATGATAGGTTGACCAAATCTCCAACCAACTTTGCCGCTCTTAGTGCTTGGGCTAACTCTGAACCGCCGATTGTTACTCCGCATGGTAGTTCCAGAGAAGGAACGTTAGGAGGATTTAGGGTCGAGTTGTCAAGAGGCCTCAAGTTCAGGTCAATTCTTCCGATGTGGATTGTTGCCTGACCAGATTCGTCATTGTATGCCAATTCGACCATGTCACCTGCTCCTGCTACTGACAGGAACTGGTGCATCTTTCTCATTTCCAGACCAAGTTTTGTTTCATCGACTTCCCAGGTTTCGAAGGCCGCACTATCCACGTCCATCTTAATCATGGCAACGTGTGAAGGGTCTACAACCCTTACAGATAGTCCATCTTCTCCAAAGTCAAGTCTTGCCTCCTCAACTACGACACCAAGTGTTTCTACAATAGTTCGCATGAGTTCTTGTCGGGCTGTGACGTTCAACATGAGAGCACCCCTATGGCTCATTTGCGAATTGGGAGGCTTATGAACCTTCTAATCAGAAATAGGAAAAAACGCGCGAGTAGGGAGTGTATTTCGCCATCGAATATCGATGACAAGGTTTCATGAAGGTGTGTAAATTGGGAGTTTCATGGCAGATGTGAAACCACTGCTCAAGGAAGATGGTACACCTTACAAGGTAGCCGTTCTCATTCCAACAATCAACAATGCTGACGAATTGGACATCGTTCTAGAAAGACTCAGCAAACAAACCTATCCTGATTTCGAGATTGTGATTTCAGATTCCAAATCAAAAGACCACACAAAGCAGGTCTGTGAGAAGTACGGAGCAACATGGATTGATGACCCGTCACGCAATCGTGCAAATGCGTGTAACTTTGCCCTAGAACAGATGGACCACGACCTTGTCTTGTTCACCGATGATGACACCATTCCACCGCTTGATTGGGTCGAGAAACTAGTTCGCTGGTTCGAAGACCCGGAGGTTGGAGCGGTCGGTGGACCTAACTTCGCACCGGACGAAGACCCGTTTGGAGCAAAGTGTGCGGACGTCGCTTTCTGTACTAAATTCATGACTGCTGGAACACGATATGGTGCTCAGCCAAAAGGTAAATTGGTTCCAATCACCCACAACCCTGGAGTAAATTGCGCTCACAGAATGGCTAACCTAAGAGAGGTTGGATTCTTTGAGGATGGTTGCATTGGGGCAGAAGATGTGGTTCTAGATGCAAAGATTCAGCGTGCTGGACACAAGTTGTTCATCGACCCAGAGAACGTTATGCCTCACCGCAGACGCAGACCATTCAAGCCTTACATGAAGCAGATGAGAAACTACGGCTACACTCGAATGGTCGCAAACAAGCGCTGGCCTGAAATCGCAGAATGGTCGCATACAGCAATCGGATTCTTCCCTTGGATTGTAGTTGCAGCAGCGACTAGCGTAATTTTCGGAGCTGCAACTGGAGGGGCAGCAGCAGACACATGGTTCACCCTATCTGGAGTGTGGGACATCTCCCGAATCGCCTTCCACATTCCTGCTGGCTTAGGTGCCCTGTACATTGGCATCTGCTGGCTAGGTGCTGCGATTGGAACAAGTCCACATCGAAGCATTGGCACTGTATTCTTAGCTCCTCTATTCGTGTTCTTAGCACACTGGGCATACGGTGCTGGGGTCAACAAAGCATGGAAGGAAATCCGCAAGACCGGCGGAAGTGCTGGAGTCGGTGAACAAATCGACGATAGAATACGAACTGCTTGACTAGGTTTATCCGGACCCCGATTTAGGAATGCCCATGGGGCAAAGATTCAGAGATAGAATCGATGCTCCTGATGATACAAACGACGCTAGAGAAATCTGGATGTTAATCAGAAGTTGGTTGACCATTTTTCGAGTCTTACTGGTAATTGCGATAATCATCGTTGCAGAAATCTTCGAGGAGGTAACACTCTTCAACTTCTCTCTTTCTGTATGGGCAATAGTAGTCGGCTTCCCGCTATTCCTTCTCGTGTCAATGATTATCATTCAAGGTGACAAACGATTTGCTCCTGACTTGGAGGAGAAGCGACGTATTCGAATGAAGGATAGCTGATCAGCGCTGACCTGTCTGAATCTGCCACTGGCTTGCATAGACACCATTGTTCTCGATTAACGCCTCGTGAGTTCCTCTCTCAACAATCGCTCCATCAACCATCGAAATGATCTCTTCAGCACTGCGAATAGTGGAGAGTCTGTGTGCTACAGCGATTGTTGTTCTGCTACCGCCGCTTGCGATTAGGTTCTCTTGGATTCTCTTCTCTGTTTCAGCATCTAATGCACTTGATGCTTCATCAAGAACGAGTAGGCTAGGATTCTTCAGAAGTGCACGTGCTAGTGAAACTCTTGCTCTCTGCCCACCGGATAACTTGGTTCCTCTGTCTCCAACCATTGTCTCTAGACCGTCTTCGAAGTCGTTGACAAAGTCTGCCGCACCAGCCAATTCTAGCGCTCTCATTATCTCTTCATCATTTGATTCTCTGTTGTAAGCGACGTTCTGCTTTAGTGTACCGAAGAATAGGAATGGCTCTTGACTTACGAATCCCATTCCTGCACGGACAGAATCCAAGGTCAAGTCTTGGACGTCTATTCCGTTCACCATCACAGTTCCTTCTTGCGGCTCGTAGTACCTCATTAGCAACTTCAGGATGGTTGTTTTTCCTGCACCTGTGTGACCCATCACACCAAGGAATTCCCCGGCATTTACCTTGAACGATATTCCTGCTAGAACCTTGGTAGAGGTGCCTGGATATGTGAAGTGTACATTGTCAAATTCGATTGAAGTAATTGGACCATCCAATTCCTTTGCATCTTCTTTGTCGTTTATTGTAGGCTCTAGATCTACCAAAGCGAAGACCCTGCGAGCGCTCGCTTCACCCTTTTGCAACTGGTTAACCAACATTCCAAAGATGAACATAGGCATGGTCATTCTTGTTGAAATCAAAAGGAAGGTGACCAACTGACCAGTTGTGATGTCTCCGGACTTTGTTAGATATCCACCCACGGTCACAAGCAGACCAAACGCAATACCAGCGATTCCGTACAGTCCCGGGAGGAATCGGTTTCTGTCTTTGCTGGCACCGATTGCTTGGTCTCTGTATGCGGTTGATTCTTCGTCAACTCTGTTTGCTTCCCATTCCTGAGCGTTGTATGCTTGTACTACGGAAATACCGGAAATTACGTTCTCTAGAACCGCTGTGATGTCTCCTGTAGACTCTCTTTGTTGACGATATTTTCTCTGAACTCTAGTTGAGAAGAGATAGACTAGTGGAATGATTAGAAGTAGCGGAGCAAATAGTACAGCAGCTAGTTTCCAACTCATCAAAACCAGAATCAAAAACGCAGTACCGAACGTGACAATGATTCTAATTATCGAAGTAGAAGCATCGCTAATCACGTCTTCTAACTGATTCACGTCAGCCGATAAAACGCTCATCAGTTGACCTGTTTGTCGTAAATCATAGTACGATGCCTCCATGTCGATTAGCGACCTTGTAGCATCTAGACGCAAGTCGTGCTGAACCTTGTAACCTAGCGTCTGCCAACAGTATTCACTTATTCCTTGGAATACTGCTAAACTAGCGAAGCCTAAGAAAATCAGAAGACCGTAGCCGATTGCAAGATTGTCTGTGATAAGAGGGAATAGGCTGTTGTCTAGGAGGTCTCTCATACCTCCAAAGAATCCTTCAGTGTCATTGCCAGCGTAATAATCCACTGCGAATCCAATGAATACGAACGGAAGTAAATCAGCGAACCTAGCCATTCCGTTTGCCAGTATACCAGTTAGAGCACGCTTCTTGTACTGCAGACCGTAAGGTACAACCCGCCAAATTTGCTTACCGAGTACCTCTACCTTCGACGAATTCAACTCTTCTGGCGAGAGATGGTCGTATTGGGCTGAACGAGGATTTCCTGCTCCCATATTTGCCCGTTTAGTCCACAGATTATGAAGGTGCGTAATATCATAACATTCATCCCCTTCTGTGTACAAGAGAATAACATGCGCGCGGTTGCCCTAGTCGGATTGCTGATTTTATCCTCGTTTGGAACAGTTGCTGCATGGCAACCGCAGACCCAGAGTGGAGAAACAATCGGCTTATTGAATGGAAATGTAGATTCCATTCCAATCGACCAAATGCCACAAGTTCCTCAGTATGGATTCTGGATGCTAACTCGCGATTACCCTGTTCCCTCAACATGGGTACATGATTTGGCTGATGCTGGGGTCGAATGCTGGTCGTTCTTACCACAGTCTGCATTCCATTGTGAATTGAGCGGACACACACCTGCACAATTAGAAAAATTGGAGGTAAACGGCATGATCAAGATGCCGCCTTCCGCAAAATTACATCCAGACCTATTGCCTTCCCTTGAAGGTAAAATGACGTCATGGATGATGACCAAAGGATTCGGAATGGTCAGTGTCGTTCTCTCTGGAGATGAATTACCTGAAGACATTCATCACAGAGGAGACATTGAAGTGTTGTATCACAATTACAGATGGGCGACATTGGAGGTTAGAACAAGTGGAGTACATTGGTTATCTGAGCAATCTGAAGTTGAATGGATTGAACCCAAGTTTGAGAGAATCCTCTACAATGATGTCGCTGATGGTGTAATTGCAGCTGATGTTCTAAGAAATGCGACTCAGATGGCTGGAATCAATTCAGCTTGGAACGCATTGGACGGGACTGGAATAATCGTTGCAGTCTCTGATACTGGTCTTGACAACGGCGTGAATAATACTAACATGCACCCAGATTTCAAAGACCACATAGTTGGAATTCACTCCTACGGTATAAAAAACAGTGCACGCAGTTGGGTAAATGCACCTTACAATGACGGAGCATCTGACCTTGATTCGGGACACGGCACCCACGTTGCAGGTTCAGTACTAGGGGATGGTACCCAATCCTCCGGAGCGATCACTGGAATTGCTCCTGAAGCAAGATTGTACATGCAAGCGACTGAGGTTTATACAGATTGGACCACTGCTGCTGAGAATAATTTCGGTTATTCAGATGACTACACCCTGATGGGGATTCCCGATGACTTATCGACGATGTTCAACGATGCTGCTTCAAACGGCTCACACATTCACACAAATTCGTGGGGAGCTCCAGTAGCTGGACAATATAACACGAATGCAATGCAGGCTGACCATTCTGCAAGAAATCATAGTGGAATGTTGATTTTATTCGCTGCAGGGAATTCTGGAGTTGATTCCAATAGTAACGGCGAGATTGACGACGACAGCATCGGTTCGCCTGCAACATCAAAGAACGTTCTAACAGTGGGTGCTTCTGAAAATGATAGAGGGTCCCAAATTTCAAGCGAATGGGGACCATGGTTCGGTTATCCAACAGACCCAATCAATTCTGACAAGATTGCAAACAATACAGAAGGAATGGCTGCATTTTCAAGCCGTGGACCGGTAGATGATGGACGGTTGAAGCCTGACATCTCTGCCCCAGGTACGTTTATTCTTTCAACGAAAAGTAGGTCCACTACACAAACTGGCTGGCTAGCCCACTCCAACACTGACTACACATACATGGGAGGAACAAGTATGGCTACGCCTCTAACCGCAGGCGCAGCCGCTTTACTATACCAACACCTAGACGCCAATCTTGGTCACACCGACCCAACTAGTTCTCTACTCAAAGCGATTATTGCAGCAAGTGCTAGAGACATGGCTGGCCAGTATGGTTCTTCGACCAATGGTGCTGGAGAAGCAGCTCCAAACTATCACGAGGGTTGGGGACTTCTTGACTTGGACAGAGCAGTAAACACTTCTTGGGTTGACAATGAATCTGTAAATACCGGTGATTCAAGAGCATGGAAATTTACAGTTCCAAGCAGCGCTCCGGACCTAAAAATTGCAGTTGCTTGGACCGACCCAGCTAGCACACCTACCGCATCTGTGAATCTTGTCAATGACATCGACTTCGCTGTGAAAGACCCTAGTGGCAACTGGGTAGAATACGGAAATAACCTTGACAACCTGATTGGAACAACGATATCTAACCCTGCTGCTGGCCAATGGGAAATACACGTAAATGGAACAAACATTCCAACGGGACCGCAGCACTTCGCAATGGTAATCGATGCACCTTATTCGATGATCAACCTCTCTGCTGATGCTGATGGTGATGGATTCATCGACACACTCGATGATTGCCCGAACACTAGCGGCACCTCAACACAAGACAAAACCGGATGCCCCGATGGCGACGGCGATGGATGGTCAAACGTTGGTGACGAATTCCCTAACGAAGGAACTCAATGGGCTGACGCTGATAGTGACGGATTTGGAGACAACCCCGGTGGATTAAATCCTGATGCATGTACATCTGTTGTGGGAACTTCAAGTTCAGACAGGTACGGTTGTCCCGACAGTGATTCTGATTCATGGTCTGACCCCGATGGAGGTTGGACTGCAATACAAGGTGCTGACGCTTGTCCTTCTACATGGGGCAACTCTACACTTGACAGAAATGGTTGCCTGGATGGAGACGGAGATGGTCAATCAGACCTAAATGATGCTCTGCTAAATGATGATACTCAATGGCTGGACACTGATGGAGATGGATACTATGACAATGCCAATCCCGCAACCGATTGGGACGATTGCCCAACCGTCTGGGGCAACTCTACAGTTGACTTACAGGGCTGTTTAGATACTGATGGAGATGGTGTTTCAGATACAAACGACCCTTGGCCTAACGACCCAACAAGGTCTATTGATACCGACGGTGATGGCTTTGCAGACAGTGAAGATGATTGTCCAACCGTCTGGGGCAACTCTACTAAAATTGTCCAAGGCTGTCTAGATGCTGACGGCGATGGATGGACTGCCAATGATGATGCCTTCCCAAATGACGGCACACAATGGAATGACACGGATGGCGACGGATTTGGAGATGAGCCAACAGGCAATTTCGCCGACGATTGTCCAACAACGTTTGGAGATTCATGGCAAAATGGAACACTAGGTTGTCCTGATGCTGACAGTGATGGCTGGGCTGATTCCGAAGATAGTTTCGACGACGACCAGACTCAATGGAAGGATAGCGACGGCGACGGATTCGGAGACAATATTGGAGGGACTAATCCAGATAGTTGTCCAAGTGAGGCAGGAAATTCTACCCAAGGTGGAATACTAGGTTGCCCTGATGCAGATGGTGATGGCTGGGCAGACATTGCTGATGCTTTCCCAACTGATGACACTCAATATTCTGACCAAGATGGAGACGGATACGGTGATAACATAACTGGAAACAGCCCTGACAGTTGCCCGCTAATATATGGTAATTCAACCATTGACAGACTTGGCTGTGTTGACACTGATGGAGATGGTCATTCTGATTTGAACGATGATTTCCCTAATGACCCAACACGATATTTGGATACAGATAATGACGGCTATGACGATGCAGAAGACGACTGTCCAACTTCACCTGGAACATCGACCAACGGTGCCCTCGGTTGCTTTGATGCTGACCAAGATACGTGGGCAGATAGCAATGACTCATTCCCAATGGATGCTAGCCAATGGAATGATACCGACATGGACGGATATGGAGACAACGCTAGTGGAACAAATCCTGATGCTTGTCCGACTACCTTTGGAAACAGCACCTCGGGATTGTTAGGATGTTTGGACTCTGATGGAGATACTTGGGATGACGTCACAGACCAGTTCCCAAGCGATAAAACCGAATGGGCTGACAACGATTCAGATGGGTTTGGAAATAACATCGACTACTGCCCCGAAACACCAGGAAATGCTTCGAACGGTAGCATCGGATGTATCGACAGCGATGGAGATACATGGGCAGATAACAGCGATTTCCTGCCACAAGACCCTTCACAGTGGCTTGATACTGATGGAGATGGTTACGGAGACAACCTTGCAGGTACGGACGGAGATAATTGTCCAAATGATGAAGGCTATGCATTCCTAGACTTGATCGGTTGTCCTGACGATGACCAAGATGGTTGGTCGAACCAGGGCGATGCCTTCCCTGATAGGCGGACGCAGTACCAAGATACCGATGGTGACGGATTCGGTGACAACAACTCACCGGGAGCCGAGTTGGCAGACCATTGGCCGGATGACCCAACCAGAAACACTGCAGAGGTAATTCTGACCTGTGACCCTCAAGATTTCGAAATCGATATCGCTTTAGATTCGTCAATTCGCTTCGAGTGTTTTGTCACTAACCTAATTCAAAATGATCTAACCGTACGAGTTGAATGGAGAGCAATCAATGCAATTGATGCCGGAATTAGAACAGCTGTATTCGTTATACCACCTAATGAAACCAAACCGATTGCATTCACAGGTTACATCATTGAAAAAGGTCAGATAAACTCAGTAATCGAGGCTTCAGAGCCGGGAGCAGAATCGTCTATGGCATTCACTTCTCTCAATATCAAGGCGATTAACTCTCAAGATGGAGATAGTTTTGACGACCTCCTTGACAAGGCAAAAGAAGTCTCGCACCTGCAAGAGATAATCGCTGTAGGAGTGGCAATACTATTGGCGCTGTTCCTAGCCTTCAATGCGCGCCGTAATTCTCGAAAGAAGAAAGAGGAGAGAAGAAGGCACCTGCAGCAAAGAATGGCAAGTGTATTCACGATGGATGAAGGAAATCGGCCGGGCAGATTCCCACCAAATTAAGACCGAATTGGCTAAGAAGTGGACGTCCTCGGAGGGAATACGACGCGGATATGGTGAAGTGGTTATCACCTGAGGTTTCCAACCTCATGTCGTGGGTTCGATTCCCGCTATCCGCACTCTAAATCTGTAACCAACGAATGTGCGATAGCTAGTTCCAAATTGCTGTGCAAGTCGCTCCTCTCGCTATCAGCGCAATGGATTCAGTATGTCAGATGGACATCTGGGTTTGTGGCCAGTTTGATCACTCCAGGCGGGCCACTCCAAGTGATTTTGTCATCTGCAACATTGAGCGCACCGTCGCCTTCGCTGTGTCCTAGTGTTGCTTTTACCGAAGCGAACAAACAATACAAAACAGCGTTATCAAATATTTTGTTTAGCATGTCTGAGACCATTGTAGAGTCTGAACCCATTTCATTGTTCAATTCGTCGATGTAGCCACCGTCGAGAAGTCTAGTTCCTGCCGCTGCGAAAAACACGCTAACGTCGTGGCCGTCATCGATTGCTCGTGCTGCACAAGCAATACCAACAATCGATTTCATTGTGTCGTTCCTTGGTTCTGATAGGAATTTCACGAAAACTCTCTTTCCCATGATTTGCGGAGAAATCGATACTGAATAATCACTTCATACATCTGAAGAAAAATAACAACTCTATTTAGTAAAAGAATTATTGAAAAATCTCGATGGGCCTCGATTACAACGAGTTAATTCTCGGTGACAAAACCGATGCCTTCCTCAGAAGATTGGCGATTAATTTAGCAATCATTGGGTTCTTACTACACCTCTTTGCGTGCGTTCTTTACAGATTTGAGTATCTCGATTTGTCAGATACAAACGACTTTTTTGATTCCTATCTGGACTCACTTTACACCCCATTCTCAATAATTCTAGCCTACGAAGTTTACGAGTTAATTAGAGCGATTCCAGAGTCATTCTCCAACTCGATTGGAAAGCAGTTCGAAGTCATCTCACTGCTTGTGGTTCGTGACATCTTCAAGAACTTGGCAGAAATTGATGATTCAAACGTCAACGCAGTAGACTCTGATGTTATCTTCATTGCAGTAGAAGCACTCGCTTTCACGATACTATTTGCAACCGCACTTTACTTCAGAAAAATGACCCATTCTTCTGGTGATTCAAGCAGAAGAGACCCCGCCATTCAGAGATTCATCAAGCAAAAGCAAACACTTGCATGCGCACTTGCGATGGTATACGTCCTTGTTGCCAGTTACTCATTCTTAACATGGACATTCGGATTCGTTGATGGGGATAATGACCTAAGCCGGACTGTGTTTTTCTTGGATTTCTTCACATGGCTAATAGTGTCTGATATCATAATATTACTATCTTCATACAAGCACATTACAGATTTCCTACAACTAGCAAGAAATACCGGATTCGTGCTCTCCACAGTAATCATCCGTGTAGGTATTGGAACACCTGGTTACACAGGAGCTGTTCTGTTCATACTATCCGCTGTTCTCGCAACATCAGTGCTTAGATTGAGCGTGCTAGATTGGACAAATTCAAACCCTGAAGAAGAATAAATTCCGTTTCGATGATTATTCGAATAGAACCTATTTATTCACAAATCTCGTTGATGCAAAGATAGTCAATCCTATTCCTACAACAAGCAATGCAGGCCAACCAAAGGAGATTATCGAAATTAATGCGATCAACGATACAATACCAACCCTTACTTTAACAACAGGGTCGCGGATATCTTGGTCAGAACTGAACCATGACCAAGGCCTCGCCAAAGCAATCAAGCCACATGGGAAAAGGAATAGTGAAGCCCACATGCTGAATTCAGCAGCAGAACCAAATGATTCACAAGTTTCGTCACAGGTCCCACCTGATCCCCCCAAACCGGAACCCATTCCTGAAAGAATCCATAAGGATCCCAAGATAATCATGAGGACAAACATCAGAACACTACCTGCAATGAAGAGGAAACCAACCATTTGCTCTGTATCACCTTCAGATTTTGCGATGATGAATTTCTCTCGTGCATATGACACAGGAGTTCCAACAATCGTTGAAGGCGCGACCGTGCTATGCGTATCTTTCACGAGCGAACCTGGGGTATTTTGGGAATTACTCGGAACTGCTAGGAAAACCGTCTGTTGGGACTTTGTTCCCACAGCAAATGCAAACCAAACGATTGAACCTAAGCAGGATAAAGCCGACATTAAATATGTACCACAAATCGAAAAACTATTTCCAGATTCGACAGTTTCGCCTTCTTCGTATTTCGCATCGACAGAGACATTCGCTACAACGTAAAACAGGAGTGCGAGGGCAAAGAGAATTGCGGGTCCGGCGAATTTCTTCCAGTCCATTCACTCCATGGAATACTACATCATGCTTCAATGATGCCCCGGTAATAATTCTAGAGGTGGTCACTTTGAAACCCATGCATTTCAAACGGTAGGCTATGTTGTTTTTATCATCACCATTAGGTGA
>DAYA01000079.1:21924-22124 GCA_002506705.1 Euryarchaeota archaeon UBA550 | reverse complement strand
GCTTGTATCGGTGAAGGTTCCTCTTCTTCCGGAGAATGGTGGGAAGCACTCAATTTGGCAGCCACTAGAGGATTACCAATCTCTTACATCCTTCAGAATAATCAGATTGCGTTAGACACACCTCCTGTGAACCAGTCGAACGTAGAGTTGTGGGCTGATAAGGCAGTTGCAATGGGAATGCCATCATGGACAATTGATGG
>DAYA01000079.1:0-21534 GCA_002506705.1 Euryarchaeota archaeon UBA550 | reverse complement strand
ACCCTAATCCATGTTGAGACAATGAGAGGTTGTGGACACGCTCATCATCACGATGACCTTTACCTTGGTGCGCCTTCTGGAACCCCGCCGGGTTATGTCGACAGAGACCTTCTAACCTATTGGGAAAATAAAGATCCAATCCCGACTCATAGAAACTTGCTGCTATCTCTAGGAATTAGCGAAGAAGAATTGGAGCAGATGGAAGAAGAAGAATCTGAGTTATTAGACGCTGCAAGAAAACACGTCGAAGAAATGGATTGGGCGGACCCAACAACCGTGACAAAAGGAATCACATCACTGCATGACGCGGATACTCACGAGGATCATCTCATCCGATTATCAGGTTCGACAATACACGCAGAACACAAAGCAGTACTCGATGTAGGCGAATGCTTACTTGATTACGCTGAAAGTGGAGGATGGACTTATTCAAGAGCTATTCAGCAGGCAATGTGTGATATTGCAGAACAATATGGCGATTCTACAATATTCATGGGAGAGGACATGGAAGTTGCCGGAGCGTTTGGAATGAACATTCCACTCAAAGCAAACGGACATCAAGACAAACTTTTGGACATGCCTCTTTGTGAAGCGGTCATAATTCACTCCGCAACAGGTGCAGCGCTATCTGGTATGCGACCTATGGCTGAGATTCAATTCGGCGGGTTCGCTGCCCTCGCACACAACGCTCTGTTGAATAATGCAGCAATGCTACGTTGGAGATGGGGTGCAAACGTGCCTCTTACAATCCGTGTTCCACTAGGTGCAAGAACTCGAAGTGGACCGTTCCACGCAAACATGATCGAGTCATGGTACGCAAATGACCCAGGATTGGTAGTTGTAGCTCCGGGCACTCCTCAAGATGCATATGACCTCCTGAGAGAAGCTGCAGAGTTGGATGACCCTGTAATGTTCCTTGAGCACATCGGTCTTTACGGCCTGCGTGGAGGTCTAACTGGTTGGGGTCAAAATATCAACCAAAAGGTCGACACTCAACCTGTCAAGGATGCAATTGAATCAGGCAATCGCCTCAAAATCGGAAAGGCAGGTGTGGTTAGAGGTGGCAGAGACATCACATTGGTTACTTGGGGTGCAATGTTGCACATAGCCAAACTTGCAGCTGATGAACTAGCAAAGGAAGACATCGAAGTGGAAATTATCGATGTAAGGACACTCATCCCATTCGATGCAGAGACATGTGTCTCAAGCGTTACCAGAACAGGCCGTCTTGTCGTACTCCAAGAAGGACAGTGGTTTGGTGGCATTGGCCACTCAATGCAATCCAGAATCATGGAAGAAGCGTTCTATGCATTGGAATCTGCGCCTTTGGTAATTGGCGCATTAGATACTCCTGTGCCTTTCGCTCCGCCACTTGAAAACCACACTGTTCCGAGTTTGGAACACGTTGTGAAAGCTATTCGTCAAGTGGTTCAGGGATAAAGTTAGCAAGCACTGCTCCGATAACAGGTGCAACGATATATAGAATCAAGTCACCCTCTCCAGTAACTATGTTTGGACCGAGGGTTCGAGCAGGATTCATGCTGGCACCTGTGAATCCACCAAAGCAGTAAGCAAGTATTGCTACCATCAATCCCACACCAAATGCAAGGGCAAACAGGTTTGCCTCTTTTCTAACCAATACGTGTATGGAATACATCAGTAGGAGAGTGATTGCGATTTCAATTCCCCAAGACTGTGCATATCCTACTGCAGGTGATGTTGCACCAGAGACAACTACCACTGCAGCTAACCACCCTCCAAAACACTGAGCTATGATATATCCCGGAAGTGCTTCCTTCTCCAAATCACCATTTGCGGCAAAAGCAATGGATACAGCAGGATTGATATGGGCTCCTGAAATTGGTTGAAAAATCATAATCGCAGTGAATACTGCAAATCCAAATGTAAGGCTAACTGCAAGAGAATTCCATCCTAATGCGACCGAGCCACAGCCGAGTAGTACCATCAAAAAGGTACCACAAAATTCGGATAGGTACCTATTCCACACAGTCTTTCTCAGAAGAAAGATGTGTATGATTTTTCTCTATATATTTCGTAACCATCAAAGAGGAGTTTCAGTTGAGCATAATTATGGCGGAAGAGGTTCCTAGGCAGGGTATAGCCTCTCTGCTTCAGTGGAATGCCCTTCTGATTTCGTTTGCGCTATTCCTCACTCTAGCAATTCTTGGTGGAATAACAGCAAAAAATGACTGGACGAATATTGGAATTCTAATTATTTTGATAATCATAGCATTGGCCCTCCTGATAACATCTGCTGATTTCTTCGTGGAGGGTGCAAAGGGACTCGCACGAAGGGCTGGAATGGCAGAGGTTGTAATCGGTTTGACAATCGTCAGTATTGGAACATCACTGCCAGAAATTTTGGTCACAGCCACCGCTTCAGCAGGTTCAGGAAGTGATCCGGCACTGATGGATCTAGCAGTTGGAAATATCTACGGTTCTGTTCTAGTGCAAATTACACTAGTTCTAGGGATAGTGGTCGCTTTCAAACCTCTAGAGATAAGGCCTGCATGGCTAAAGAGGGACGGACTACTGATGTTGATGTCTGTCGTGTTGTTGACCGCACTGTTGTGGGAAGGAGGTGGACTTTCTCGAATTGAAGGTGGTATTCTGGTGCTAATTTACGGTCTTTACTTGACGTGGTTGTTGAGTGATACAGACAAGATTAGAGAAGATGAGCAGAAGGCTATCGATGGAGTGAAGAAGGCTGATTTTAGTTGGACAGGAACGGCTTACTTCGTCATGGTAGTAGTCGGATTATCTCTAGCTGTTTACGCTGCAAATGAGTTGGTGAAGTATGCAGCAGAAATTGCGTACAAGTTGAATGTACCACATGCTATAGTCGGTTCAACTATGTCTGGATTAGGAACCTCACTTCCAGAGTTAACGGTGGCAATGGTTGCGGTTAGAAAGAGTCAGGGTGTTGCGATTGGTACACTTATCGGCTCCAACATAACCGACCCACTACTCTCCATTGGGATTGCTGCATTAGTCTCTCCAATCTCACTAACGGATGCTTCATACGAACTTACAATGTATCTCATTATCCCAGCAACTTTGCTTGGTGTATCGCTATGTTTGGGAATGATGTGGACTGGTTTCCAGTTCAGTAGATGGGAAGGTAGTATCTTGATTACGTTCTATCTCCTATTCTTAATTGCAATTGAATTACAAAGGCAAGGCTACCTCGTGATTTGATTAACAGTACTGCTTATGCTGAATGGCTTTGTGGGAGTAACATGGTCGACTTCCAACTTGATGAGATGCAACTAATGCTGCGAGAACTTGCTCACGAATTCGCAGTCGATGAAATTAGACCGAATGCAGAACACTGGGACCTAAATTCTGAGTATCCAAAAGACGCAATCAACGCAGCACACGAAATGGGGTTGCTCAATTTACACATCTCTGAAGACTATGGTGGGCCGGGTCTAGGAATTATGGAAGAAGTTCTCGTCAACGAGGAATTGGCTTGGGGTGACCCAGGTTTTGCTACCGCTGCCTACGCTACAAGTCTGGCCTGTGCTCCTGTAATCACTGGAGCTACTCATGAGCAGAAGGACAAGTATTTGCGAATGGTTGCAGAAGAAGGTGCACTGGCCTCCTATGCTGTCACTGAGCCAGGAGCAGGTTCAGATGTCGCTGCTTGCAAAACACTGGCAGTAAGAGACGGCGATGATTACGTAATCAACGGATCAAAGATGTGGATTACCGGAGCAGGTAAGGCAGACTGGTTCTTCGTTTTAGCCAAAACCGACCCTGACGCTGGATACAAGGGAATGTCAGGTTTCATTGTTGATGCTGATTCTGAGGGATTATCTCTAGGGAAGAAGGAGAACAATATGGGCCAGAGATGCTCGGATACACGTTCAATTTCCTTTGATGACATGAGAGTTCCTGCCGAGAATTTAGTCGGTGGCTCTGAATCCGGTGGCTGGATGAATGCAATGAAGGCATTCGATATGTCAAGACCAAATATCGCTGCACACGCTACAGGTCTTGCTAGAGCTGCTTACGAGCATGCACTCCAGTATTCTGGAGAAAGGCAGACATTTGGTAAGCCTCTGCATCGCCACCAAGCTATCCAATTCATGCTAGCAGACATGAAAACAAAAATCGAAGCATCAAGAATGCTGACATGGAAATCAGCTGCTGATGGTGATGCAGGTGTCAGAAATACGGAATCTGCAGCCCACGCCAAGAGATTCGCTTCAGACACTGCAATGGAAGTTGCAACAGATGCAGTTCAAGTGTATGGTGGATATGGCTACTCTGAGGAATATCCGGTTGCGAGACTGATGCGTGGAGCTAAAGTCATGCAAATTTACGAAGGAAGCAGTCAAGTCCAGAGAATGATCATTGGTCGTGAAATTACCAAGGATTTGTGAGCCTATGGCGAAAGGCGTGCCTGCCATAGTGTTGGCAGCTGGTGCATCCAGCAGATTAGGCCAACCTAAGGCGCTAGTGAAATGGAATGGCGAATCTCTTGTTGCTCGTGCAACAAGAATCCTAACAGAAAGTGGCTGCTCACCTATTTTTGTTGTAACTAGGTATGAATTACAGGTTGATGTAATGCTGGAATGTGACGGTGCAATAGTGGTGGTCAATCCTTCTCCCGAAGAGGGAAGAACAGGTTCTCTACAAATCGGTCTTGTCTCATTGGTAAGTGAATTAGGCCGTACGCCAAGACGGGTACTTGTAAGTCCAGTCGACCGTTGTGGATGGAATTTACAAACAGTTGAAGCCTTAATTGACTGCAATGAAAACACGTCTCCAAAGCCATCAGGTCATCCATTAATGCTGTGTGAAATCGACAAAATCCTATCTTTGCCGAAAGACGCATCCCTGCGAGAAAGCATAACTATCTCAAAAATTGATGCTCCCGGCGAACATATGAACATCGACACACCCGCCGATTTGGAGGGACTACAGTGACAGCGAGGGTTTTGCAGTGGTCCCTTGACCAACTTTCCCTGAATCGCAAAGTAGCGATTGCAAGTGTAGTCGATACATCCGGTTCAGTTCCAGGTAAAGCGGGCGCTAGGCTTGCTTTGACCGAGTCAGATTTAGTGGGCACGGTCGGAGGTGCAGGCTTGGAAATGAAAGTGATTTCAAGGCTTAGAGAGTTGATTTCTGAAGCCTCTAAACCATGTGGAGAAGTCATAACTTACGGATTGAACAAGGGTGCTAAGGGCTATGAGGTGCAACCTCTGGACAGCCTTTGTGGCGGCCGGGTGACGGTCGCCTTGGAGGTACTGATTCCGATGCCACACATACTTCTGATGGGAGGGGGACATTGCGCTAAAGCGATAGCAGAAGCCTGTATTCCACTTGATTGGAAATACTCAGTTCAGGATTCCAGAGCTGATTATGCCACACTTGAAGGTGCGACAGAGACCCATCATTCTTGTCCGCAGGATTTCCTTGAAAGTGAGACGAAAGAAACACTTTCACGATTCAGTGATATCCTTCTGCTTGGTCATGATTGGAAAGAAGATGAGGAACGTCTTCTTGGTTTGCTCTCCAAGGGTTATGCGGGGAGACTAGGAGTAATTGGCTCCAAGTCAAAGTGGAAAGCGTTCACTAATGTTGCACTTGAAGCGGGTGTCGACCAAGAAACCCTTGATGGAGTCAATTGCCCGATTGGTCTTGCAATAGGTGCTGAGAGCCCGGAAGAAATTGCAATTGCAGTACTAGCAGAGATATTAGCAGCCCACAAAGGTGTCAATCTTTGAAGATATGTTGCCTGTAGTGCCTGAGTTCTTCTACAGATTCAATGATATCATCCAGAGCTCGATGCGCCTCTTTCTTCCTGTATCTTTGCAAATTTGGATACCAACGATTGACTAGTTCTTTGATTGTTGAAACATCTACAATTCTGTAGTGAAGCAAATCGAGAACCGCAGGCATTTCTTTTGACAAAAACGCTCTATCGTTGTGTATTGAATTACCACATAAAGGTGCAGTGCCAATTTCTATATTTTGTTTTAGGAAGTCACAAGTCTGCTTAATCGCCTCTTCAAGAGAGACGCCTTCACTTCGAATTCTCTCAACAAGTCCTGATGATGTGTGGTGAGTAGTATTCCACTCATCCATATTAGCCAGCAGTTCCTCACTTACCTTGATTGCAAGATTAGGTCCCTCTGCAATTATGTTCAATTCACCATCAGTGATTATTGTAGCAATCTCAATAATAGACTCGGTGTCCAAATCTAAACCTGTCATCTCCAAGTCAATCCAAACCATCTCTCCTGCCATGGGTTTGCCACAAACCCTCAGCGTTTGATTATGGCGGCAATCAGATTGGCACGAAATCAATCTTCAGATTACCGTTTTGGGAAACTGAAACTACTGGTTTGAATCCTTCATGAGGCGTGTTAGCCAGCGAATTTTGAATCGCTTGAGAGATTGTTGGATCTAGAATCAAGTCGTAATCTAGTGCACTAGTTACCGGTTTAGGGATTTCCAGATTTGATTTCTTTTTCTCAATCTTCTTCTCGACTTCTTTCTTTGATTTGAGAGCTTCAGAGAAGTCGAGAATATCCTCTTCTTCATCCAACTCAGAGAAGTCGAAGTCTTCATCTTCAATTCCATCATCATCGTGATCTTCTGAGTCTTCTGATTCTTCGATTACCTCGACTTCTTCCTCTTCTTCGTATTCTTCTTCGTCATCACTCAAAACAGGTTCTGGAATAGCCTCCATTTGAGCAATACCTCCGCTCCTCTGCCTCTCGATAATCGCTTCTTTGACATCAGTGTAATCTTCTGTGTAGATTGTGGAAACTTCTCCCAGTCTAGAGATGTAAGCAAATCCGAATCCAAGAGCGACTACACCAAGGAACATCCAAGTTACGTAGGTGTACAACTCTGTGTCGAATGTCAATGATAGCATGAATAGCGAGAAAATTGAACCCATAGAACCGAATCCTCTCCTCCACGGAGTTTCCGTCTCATCTCTGAATCCTTGGACTGCGATTCCAGAGAGGTATGCTGCCCAAACAGCCCACAGGAACTGATCTACGTCTGCCTCGCCAATCGCCCATGTTATACCAGTTAGGAAGTAGACAATTCCTAACTGACCTACTCTGTCTATCCATCCATAATACTCAATTTCATCACTCCAGTCATAGATTTTCCAATTCCATGCCATTTCAGGTTTAGAAGAGATAATTGTCATTGCAATTCCAGCAATCATCAATACTCCACCTACAAACAGATCTTGAGTACCATCTACAACATTCAGTTGTTCCATTACGTTCCATATTGCAAATGCGTGTAGGAGAGGTAGAGCAAGCAATGCGTACTTCTGACCGTTTACGATTGAATCGTAAGTTGCCCAGATTGCACCGATAACTGTTCCAATTCCTTTCAAAGCAGTCCATGAGAAAGTTAGACAGACAATTGTCCATGTTCTCATTATGTCAGTTAGTCTGTCCCGTGCTTCATTGGAATCTAAATTGAAAACGGAAAACGCCATTCCCTCTATCGAGCTTGCGCTATCAACTTCGTCTGCATATTTGTACAGGAATTTAGTTGAACTTGCTTGATTGATACATAATGTGAACAATCCAGTTCCAAGAAGGCTGTTTGTCAAGTAGTCAATATCATCAAAGCGGCTGAAGTTAGGGTCGTTTGTAAATCCGATATAGAAAGAGAAGAACGCCATTACTGGAGTCCACGGAATTAAGTCCAATTTGCCGATCAACCAGGAATAGATTGTTAGCAAGACAGTCATTGACAATAGTAGCCAACTTGCTTCTGGTAGTACTCCAAATATTCCTAGTGTTAACCAAAGGGCTGGTATTGCAACTGGGGACTCGAATTCTATGTATTCAGTTGTTCTTCTGTCAATTACCGCCCTGACTAGTATGATCAGATTTGTAATTGTCATAATTATGAAAGTAAATCTACTCAAATCAAGAATCGTAGTTTCGGTTGGGTCGTAGGCCACAAGGTCGAATATTGACAAGATTTCTGCCATTATCGCTCCATCAGATACGAATCTCTGCGCATATAGCAGTAATGCTAGCGGTGCAATGCAGAGTATGAAATTCAGTCTGTGCTTTATTGCCCTCGAGAAAACAAGGGCGTACATTGCAACGAATAACAAACCTCCAGTTGTATCGAATAGACCTAGAATTAGCAATCCCATCATGGTAACGATGTCTGCAGTTCTGTTCAATGAATCATCATTCAATCCCTTTCTGTCGAGCATTACAGAAATTCCTAGTGGTCCAGCAAGTAGCATTACATCAAACAAAATCATTGAATTATACAAAACACCAGTTTCCCATCTGGCATCATTTAGACCTGCTGCCATTGGGAATGATACAGCTATCAGAGTTAGCGTTGCAATCATTCTTCCAGCGGAAGAAGCTTCCTTTTCAAGGAGTACTTCAGAGATGATAATTCCGATTGGCACAATCATCAATACAGTCCAAATAATGTTCTGAGCCAAATCGGTAATTCCGACAGACGTCAAGGCAATTGTGAATAGGACCATCGGACCGATTAAGCTCATCCTACCTAGTGGCCCCCAGGAATATTCCATTGGGTCGTGTTCCGTATTAGCGTCAGGTAGAACCCAGGCATTAGTTTTCGAATCATAGACGGGTACCATCTTCTTTCTCTGGCCATCTGCCCAGTTGAGAAGTACTCCGATGTCCAATTCTATGCTCTTGAATTTCCTCATGGCAGAATAAACCACAATTCCAACAACTGCAAGTGTAATGTTGAATCCATCTAGGTTAGAGGAAATGTTGTCAGGTAGAGGAACTTCTAGCCTATCGAAAGCAGATAGAATAATTGCTAGTACCATAGTTGCTGCAGTGGCAGCAGATGCTTCGAATGCCTTTTGTTTGTCCTTTGTTTTCTCGGCTTCCATCATCATCATGAAAGATGATACCACTGCATAGATGAATAGTGACCAAGGGGTGTAAGGGTCATCACCAAACAATACTGACTCAGATAGAATCAGTAATCCTAGTGTAACGAAGTGTGCCCAATCTGATAGGTGCCCCTTTTGCCTTCCAGCTTCTCCAGACATCAAAACGACCACAAGAATCGTGAACTCTAACCATCCAGGTTCGAATCCACCCATGAAGTGAGATTGTGCAAAGAATGAGAATCCAACAGCGACCATAGTCATGTTAGCAACCCAGTTTCTAGTCACCTTCGAAATTACCAGTAGGTATGGAAGCATGATCATTGTAGTCATCCAAGGAATCAAGCTCGCACTCGGCTCTATCAAGAATAGACTAGCAGCAAGCCCGATTGGCATATACGGAATTCTTCGCATCAGTGTTGCTGGGAAATAAGCTACCAATACAGCAAGCCACAGTCCAACTTGTAGGGTTAGATAAGGTGCCAATTCACCAAGTTCATACTGTCTGATTGGACCCAAGATTAACTCAAAGTCACCTTCTCTTGCAATAAGCATTGCAATAATGACTTCACCAACGAGGAAAATGGATGTTACTTGCATCAAATCTTGACGCAGACGCTTGTCTGCAGCGAGTATTCCTTGAACTCCGATGATGAATACGAGCAGCGATAGTGCTCCTCCAGAACCAGTATCTTCGTTACTGTACTCATACAGGAGAGGTAAGAGGCCGGATGTAACTGCAACAACTGAGAAAATTATTCCGCTATTTGCTCTAAGTGACAACCACATAGATAGAGATGCAAGTGCAATCATCGAGATTCCAAGTTCCCATGAAACAACGTTATCAGACCACTCCATCCAGATGCTTGAACCAATAAGTGCTACAACCAAAGGTGTAAACGTAGTTACTGCCCATCCAAAAGTAGTAACTCCCCTAAGCCGATTAAGGTACATTGTTTGTGCAAGGGCAAGTGATACAGTAGCGGCCATTTGCACATAAATCGCGTTCGCAGAAGGATTCCAATCAGTAATTGTCGGGTCTGGCGAATTTGCAGGAATAAGCCACTCAAATCCTTGTTCAGCCAAGAGTCCGACTACCCATCTAGAACCATATAATGTTCCTACTGCTAGGAAAAAGAATGCAACACCTAGCATATAATCGTGGACGTTTTGTAATTCATTACCACCTTTTCTTCTTTGGAATTCAACCAAAGAAATCGCCAGGAATCCAGATAGCAAACCTCCAAATCCGAGGACAAGGAACTCCTGTTGTCCAGTTTCGTCCCCAAAGAAAGCAATTGAAAGTAATCCTGCCCAAATCGCTACCATTGCGATACCGAATAAGATCAGTTGAGCGAATTTTTGCAGTCCTGAGTTTACGACATACCTCGTTTCTCCGATAACTCCCAATTGTACGTTCGGAGTCGCTACTGCGTTTGCAGATAGCGTCCCTGCTCTGGAAGATAGAGCACGAGCAGCGGTTGGTCTTTTTGGTCTAGATGGTGAATCAGCCATATTTCTCAGGGCGAATTTAGTCTATGCCCTTTTGAATGTTGAGCCGGAAATAAGCAATAATTCGGGATTTAATCCATGATTTCTGCTTCAACGACCTCATCGATGTCCTTGTCGATTGGGTGTCTTGCTTCTTTATCTGATTCGTTATTAATGAAAGCGATTAGCAGAACAAGTGAGAGAATTACTGCTGCAAATACAGAGCCGTATACAACGTAATTCATTGTCGAACTAGCGTCGTCACTTGCCGCTACTAGAACCTCCTCGGTCAGAGTAATGTCCACAGAAACAAGTGGGCTCGAGGTTGTACCATCTAGTCCACGCAGGGAAAGTGTGTGGTTATCGTGAAGGAGGATTCCAGGAAGGTGTTCTAGTTCTTCTACAATCAAGTCGTAATCTAAGACAACACTGGTTCCTCCGTCGTAGGAGTGGATGTTGGACCATGAATCTCTCAAGTCATTGCTCATCCATTGAACAGAATCGATACTTTCGCTGATTTCAATTTCCATGACTGAACCTGGGCCCATGGCAATGTTACCATTTGTTAGCATAGTCTCAGTTACCACCAAAGTAAGGTTGGAGTTGAAAGTATACTGTTGGTTGTATTCTGCAGCTTCTAGTACTGCCTCTAGTGAATTAACGTGTCCATGCCCGTAAACGTTGTTTTGGCGATTCTTGGGAATCAAGTCCTCAGCACACGGTTCGTTTGAACCCATGTAGTGGCACTGCCTGTAAGTTGCAGTCTCTTGCATGATGTTACGAATATCAAACGGAGATAGGTTAGGATTTGCTTGTAGCATCAATGCCCCAACACCTGCAGCACCTGGTGTTGCCATGCTAGTACCGCTCATTGCAGTATATTGGTCACCTGAGTTGTATGCAACTGACATAATGCTGCTACCCATGTATGCGATGTTTGGTTTTACTCTACCTTCTTCTGTCGGTCCTTGGCTTGAGTATACAGCAATCGAAGTGTCCTTGTCAAGTGCACCGACTGTGATTACATCTTCTGCGGAACCAGGAGTTCCAATTTGAGCGCTAACTGCATTGTTTCCTGCAGCGATGTATAGAGCAATTCCTGCTCTAACCATCGCATTTGCTTGTCTGTTCACACTGTCCTCTTCAGAAGATGTCCACTCGATAGCACCTGGTCCACCCAAGCTCATCGATGCGATTCTTGTGTTATACTGATGCATGGTGTCAATCGTCCATTGCATTCCTGCCATAACACCAGCGAATGAACCTGAGCCGTCTGCACCCAATACCTTGACACCGACTAAGTGCGCTTGTGGTGCCATTCCTGGATGTTCGTATGTTGGTGCACCGGTTCCTGCAGTAGTTCCTCCACAGTGAGAGCCGTGTCCTTGGTCATCGAATGGGAATATGTTGCCACTTGTATCATCCGGGCTGTTGACTGCGTCATAGAATCCTAGGATCTTTGGATCATATGTTGTTGGGTCGTCGTCTTGGTCATCCAAACTCGTGTGATTGCCATCTAGTCCTGTATCGATGATTGCTACTGTCGTTCCTGCACCGTCATAACCCGTTTCTGCGAATGCAACATCGACTCCGTGTCCGATTCTTGCATCATTGTTTGCGACTGTCAAAATTCCATCAAGTTCGATCATCACAACTCCGGGAATGTCTCTGAGGGTTAACAATTCAGTCACTGGGACCCTGCCAGCTAGGGCATCTATGCCGTGCAGAATGAATTGATGTTCATAATCAACGGTGCGCTCAAGAACATCAATGTCTTCCTGACCGGGAGTGTAATGGTAGTCGATGATTAGAGGAAGTGTGTTATCATCATCCAAGAAGATTGGATTGTCCATGTGAAGTTCGACCATGTCTCCAATCTTGTTTTGATTGCGGTCGACTGTGGTTTCAGTCCACCATCCAACTGGCTCAGAATTGTCTTCAAAGTCTGCTGATACTGGAACAGTTGCAACGATTAGTGGTGCAACTAACATGAATAATCCAAATAGTCCGAAACAACGTTTGTAGCCGTTCATTCCCTTCACCGCGACTCATTCGAGTTAGTGCTAGTGTTTGAACCCTGTGTATTCGCGTAAAATCGGGGGATATATCAAAACCTGAAATCATTAGGGGTTACTATGGGGCTCCAAAACTGGTTTAGCCGGGTTTTGATGTCCACATGGTTCAGAGAAATCTCTGTTATTGATGCTGAGAACCTTCCTTCGGATAGAGGGGCGGTTATCGTCTCATGGCACCCAGGTGGTTTGTTTGACAACATGCTCACGAAGGGTTTGCTGCCAGGAGAGCAAGTCAAATTTGACGGTTTTATCAATGATGAAAGTGAACTTGAGACTATTGCAAGGCAAGTAGCATCTGGGAAAAACGTTGTAGTCTTTCCAGAGGGAGAATCTCATTCATCTCCAAAATCAAAAGAGATTCAAGACAATGCTGCGAGAATAGCATTCAAGGCTGCCGAATTATCTCCTGAAAATCCTCCAGTAATTATCCCCGTTGGCATACATTACAGCAAGAAGCACCTATTCAGAGAGAGAGTCGCACTCACAGTCGAGAGGCCGATAGGAATCGAAGGAGATGTGGAAAGTCTGAGTAAGGTAATCTCAGGTGAAATCTCTAGGTCTTCCCTATCTAGAGAGGATTGGAAGGACAGGGAATTAATTTGGAAAGCAAGGTCAATTATTCATGCTGAGAGGCTTCGCAAGAATCCCGAAATTGCTGACGTAGTAACCTATGGGGAGGGGGTAATCGGCGCAAGAAGAGTTAGAGCTGCTTGGGAATGGATGGCGATTAACAATCAAGAGAAATGCCGAGACCTCGAAAGTAGAACTAGGTCTCATATGGAAAGATTAGAATTTCTTGATTTGAAACCTCATCATGTTGATGATAGGCCTCAATCCGTTACAACTTACGGATTTCTAAGGTCGATTTTCTTGTGGCTATTCGCTTGGTCATTCATGTTAGGATTCGTCACATTTAGTGCCATTGTAGGATCTTTTCCACCGTTCTTATTTGTGGTTTCAATCGACCGAATCTTCGGTCCCAAGATGGAAGATAGTAAACGTGGAGCACTCAAACTGTATACTGCGTTAGTTGCCTATCCAATTTGGTGGTCAATCTCTGCTTATGCCTTCACTTGGGCCTTACTTTCAGATTCAAGCCCTCTTGCAGGATTAGCCGATTATAGTGTGGTGATTCAATTCTTGTTCTCACTTCCAGCAATCCTAGTGTTACCTTTGATGCTGTGGTGGATGCCTACTGCCGGTAAATTACAGATGAAATTGTACTCCAAAGGCAAGTCTTCCTGGCGCAGAATGAGGCTTTGGTCAAAGTGGAGAGATTCATCCCTAAATTGGGATGAATTGTGTGCTACTCAACAGAAGTTAGCTTCGGATTTAGTTCAAATTGGAGATGGACTAATACTGCCGGGAGATGATGACTGGAAAAACCCCTCACCTGGCGCAGAAGACCACACTTCAGTAGCGCAAAGGCAGGTGTAAATTACCGATTTTTGCGACATGAAATTTAGATAATTTAGTGCCAATGCTGAAAGGGTGATTCTTACTCGGGTCATTCAGTTGGTGACAATTTTGGTTGGAAAAGAGCACGTTTCGATGATTCCAGCAGCACGTTCCAAGGTGTGGACAGCCGAAGTTAATGGTCAAGTTAGTGAAGTTCTTGCACCATCCAACGCTGTGCTTCTAGACGTTTTGCGCGACAAATCAGGATGCTTGGGTGTAAAGCGTGGATGTGACATGGGAACTTGTGGTTGCTGCACAGTAATGATTGACGGCCAACCTCGACTATCTTGCCTCACAATGGCTCAAGATGCAAGCGGTAGCAAAATAACCACCGTTGAAGGTCTTGCAGACGGTGCTCACCTAGCACCTATTCAGCAGTGTTTTGCAGACCATGGTGGCTCTCAATGTGGATTTTGTACCCCCGGTTTCTTAGTAGCCTCTCAAGCATTACTCAACGTAAATCCCAATCCATCTGATTCTGAAATTGCGTGTGCTATTGAAGGAAATCTGTGCAGGTGTACTGGATATCAACAAATCATCGAATCGATTCAAGCAGCAGCAGCAATTCACCGTGGTGAATCTGAATCTGCGCCAGCAGCAAGCGATGCTCACCCTGATCCTAACCCAAGCGGCCCTGAAGAGCCGACAATGCCTCCGGGCCATGCGAGGTGATACCGATGTCAGGTGGATACAAGCAACAGCCCGGAAGCGGTTCTGGAGAAATCCGAAAGGATGGAAAAAGGGTTGCAGGAAAGCAGAGTTTCGCACCTCCTGGTTCTGGAGGCTCAAGGCCTGTAATGAAACCTAGAGACCTCGATTTCATTCCAGAAATGGTTGGAGGAAAAGAGAAGCAACCTGCGGGCGCTCACATCCACGATAGAGCAAGAACAGGAACGATAGTCGGAAAATCAATTCCTCTTGTCGATGCCAATGCAAAGGTCACTGGCCAAGCATGGTACGGCGACGACGTTAGACTGCCAAATGAGATAATTGGCAGAATCGTAAGGTCACCTCATCATTATGCCAAAGTTGTAAGCATTGACACGAGTAAAGCCGAAGCGCTTCCGGGCGTAATAGCAGTAGCTACCGGCGATGATGCACCGAATAAGTTTGGAGTTCTTCCAGTTACAAAAGACGAACACGCAATGGCTGTCGAGAAGGTTAGACACGTTGGCGACCTAGTAGCTTGTGTCGCTGCTGTTGACGAAGCAACTGCGAGGGAAGCGGTCGCTTTGATCGAAGTTGAATATGAAGTTCTAGATTCAATTCACGATATGAAGAAAGGTCTCGAGGATGTAGACGAGCCAATTCATTGGAGAGGAAAATATCACGTGGGTTCAACCAATGTACAAAAGAGGGTATTCCAGGAGTTTGGAGACCGTTCTATGGTGGAGAACCCCAATGCAATGTACCACGGAAAGTGGAAATACATGGGTGTCAATCACGGGTTTACAGAACCACACGCAGTTGTTGCTCACTGGGATTCTAACGGAAGACTGCAACTTTACACGCCACAACAAGTTCCACACTATGCACACAGGGCGCTTGCGACAGTTCTCGATGTTCCAATGCATCAAGTGAATGTTATTCGAACGTTTGTTGGCGGTGGATTTGGAGGAAAATCCGATCCATTCCCACACGAGATGTGTGCGGCAATTCTAGCAAGAAAAGCAGGCAGGCCAGTTAGAATAACCTTCGACAGGGAAGAAGTATTCTGGGTAAATCGTGGCCGTCACCCAAGTCATATCGAAGTGCAGATGTATGCTGATGAAGAAGCAAGAATCTCAGGATTCGATATTGATGCACTAATCGACGGAGGTGGATTCGCATCATTCGGACACGTCACCTCATACTACAACGGAGTGCTTGCAACGGCGCCATACGAATTGGGTTCTTTCCATTACACTGGTGCTAGAGTTTGGACAAATAAGCCAGCTAGCGGCGCTATGCGTGGTCACGGTGCAGTAAACACAAGAACTGCTGTTGAGGTTGGACTCGACGATATGTCTGAGCAATTGCAGGTTGACCCAATCGACTTGCGTCTTGCAAATTTACTCCCTCCTCATTCCAGGACAATTTCAGGATTCAGAATCACCTCAAATGGAATGCGACAAGCGCTTCAAGAGGTAAGGAAAGGAAGTGACTGGGATAACAAGTTCAGGAAGATGCCTCTAGGAAAGGGAATAGGAATCGGATGTGGATTCTTCATATCAGGTTCGGGGCTACCAATTCACTGGGACCCTAACAAATTCCCACACGCAACTGTCCACATCCAAATCGACATGGATGGTGGGGTTACCGTTCACACAGGAGCAGCAGATATTGGTCAAGGTTCAACAACCGCAGTCGCTCAAGTTGTTGCAGAAGTATTGGCTTTACCGATTGAAATGATTCACGTTAGAAGTCACGAGAGCGACACCAGTCCAGTTGACTTGGGTTCATACTCTTCAAGAGTGACTTTCATGAATGCTAATGCTGCAATCAGAGCAGCATTGGAAATCAAAGAGAAGTTGCTGAATGCTGCCTGGGACACTCTTGGTTACCATCCGGATACACTTGTTTTGAACGACAGAAGAATCTACTACAAGCATGACCCTGCTATCGGAATGTCATACCTTGAAGCACTTCACAAAGCACAGGAAGACAGGGGTGCCCTCATCTCGTCAGGCGCTTACCGCTCACCTCCTATGGGAGGAGTTCACAAAGGTGCAGCAGCGGGGCTCGCACCTGCATACTCATTCTCAGCATATGTCGCAGAGGTCGAGGTCGATGTAGAGACTGGACTGATCAAGTGTACAGATGTATGGGCTGCTCACGATTGTGGGAAGGCTCTGAATCCACTCGCTGTTGAAGGACAGATAATCGGTTCATGTCACATGGGTCTAGGCCAAGTACTGACTGAACAGATGGTATATGGAAGGACAGGCCACCTACAGAATCCAAACCTGCTAGACTACAAGATTCCAAGCGTTCACGAAATGCCTAATGTAACTCCAATCATCATTGAATCGTGTGACCCAGAGGGTCCGTTCGGTGCAAAGGAAGCGGGTGAAGGTCCTCTACTGCCTATCTTGCCGGCGGTTGTAAATGCTGTATACGATGCAATTGGTATCAGAATCAACGACCTTCCATTGACGCCTGACAAAGTTTGGGCTGCTATTGCCAAGAAGATGAAGGTCGAAGGTATCGACGACCCAGCAGACTTACCTGTTCCAAGATTGGATTTCTCAGAATTGCAAAAGAAGTTGGAGCAACGTGCATCTGAGCATGAAATCCGAGATAAGAGAAGGCAACGTAGTGAGGATACTGATGCCTACGTCAACGGTGTCCTGTTTGGATTTGATCCAAATCTTCCACTAGAAGACCAAGTCGAAGGCTGGAAATCTGCTGATAAGCCAGAACCTGAACAACTTGCAGAACTAGGATTGGCCGGCAAAGCATGGCTCAAACAAGAACAGAGGCACATGGGAGGTGAACGCTGATGCTAATGCCACCATTTGAACTCCACAAACCAACCAGCGTGGAGGAAGCGTGTGAGATTGCCTCACAATTGTTAGAATCAGGTCAAGAATTCGACTGGATTGCAGGCGGGACTGATATCATTCCCAACTACAAGTGGCACATCAACACTAAACCACACGTAATTTCTCTTGCTGGTCTAGAGGGCGTCTCCACAATTTCAATGACTGAAATTGGATGTATGGCTAGATTACATGACATTTCAGTTAGCAGTGAGGTTCACCCACTAATTGCCGAAGCTGCGAGTAAGGTTGCATCATCACTTATTCGAAGAAATGCCACACTTGGTGGTAACTTGTGCCTAGATACACGATGTTTCTGGTATAACCAAGCTGAAGAGTGGAGAAGCAGCATTGATTGGTGTCACAAGGCTGATTGTGGCACTGGTGCTGATTGTAGAGTCATTCCAAATCAAAACACACTATGTGTTGCAACATATCAAGGAGACATCGCTCCAAATCTCATGGTTTTGGATGCAACCGTGCATCTAATCGGTCCAAATGGAGCAAGAGATATGCCTCTTACCGAGTTTTATCAACTGGATGGCATGACCCGAAATGTCCTACAGCCCGGAGAATTCATGCTCAAGGTTACACTGCCATCGGATGTATCTGAATGGGTTGGAGCATATCGAAAACTAAGACTCAGAGAGTCGTGGGATTTCCCAGAAGCGGGAGCTGCCGCAGCATGGAAGAAAGGAGATAAGTCAACCCTCAGAGTTGCAACTACAGCTTTAGAAAGTATACCAAGAAGACATGACGAAGAAGTCGCTGAATCCGGGGGAGACATCAAGTCGATTTGTGATGCAGTTTACAATAACACAAAACCTGTGAACAATACTTCTCTGCCTCCAAGGTATCGAAGAAATATGATCAAAGTTCTAATCAAACGTGCATGTGAGGAATGAAAATGAAACGAACAATCATTGCAATCTTCTTGATTTCATTGATTCCTGTTTCGACAAGTGCCCAGTTGCCTAATCCTGAAATTCAATGGACTGCAGACTGGAATACAGAGGACGAAGTTGCAATCATGCAACTAAGCGAAGAAACATATTCCTTCGAATTAATTCTCGAATTTTGGATTAACAATAATCGGTTAACTCCAATCGAGGTTGGATTCGAAGTAGAATTTGAGGATGTTGAATTTAGCGTTGATGATCCGGGACAGGTCTCCGTGGAAGGAAATTCGAACAAGACATTTGAATTGAAGATTTCAGGTTCTGGAATGGATTCAGACGGCATTCTGTACAACGCAGATACATTCAGTGAGACTGTCACAATGAAATTAATTGAATTGATCGCAGGTCAAGCAGCAGATTCATCAAGGGAGATTGAAATGAATCTAAAGTTCTCAAAAATATACGACCTTGTTGTCAAGTATGAAGGCGGTGGTCTAACATCTTCTAACGCTGAAGTTCCAATGAAATCAGGCACTACAAAGACAATCAATCTTCACGTTTTTAATTTCGGAAATACTGACGATGCCGTTACAAAAACAAGCATTGCAGTATCAAGATGCCCTCAGCTAGACTATTCATTTGAGCCTGCGTCTGCACTTCCTATTGTAATCAATCCGTCAGTTAATTCAGACGACAGTAAACTGCTGGGAGAACTTGAGTTCAGCACCACAACAAGTCATCCAACAAAGGAATGTATCCTTGAGTTCACGATCTACCCCGAATCGGATAGTTTCTCTAGTTATGCAACGTTAACAATCGATGTAGAATCAGTAGAAACTATTGAAGAAGAACAAGATGATAACACCGATGATACTACAAACACTGGTACTACAGATTTAGAGGTCGAAAGCTCATCTTTACCAGCATTTTCTTCCTTCTTGTGTATACTAACGCTGCTCTTTTCAGCAGTTATCCGTCGCAATTCATAGATTTGCGACTGTAATCCGGCATTGATATTCATTATCCTCAGATGATACTGAAGCCATTGTATCGCTCAATCGACGATAATCTATATGAGTGGGTTGGAGTTGGGAAACTTGCTACGTTAACCTGTGGGCTTTTTTTTAGGGGTAACAAAAATGACAGAGGAGAGTTCAACCGGAATCAAGTTAGAAACTTGGCTTTTGGTTGGATTCATTGTTGCTATGTTACTTTCAACAACTGTAATCGTAATCACATCATCTGACAAAACCACAGTCTACTCAGCATACGTTACGGATGAGGACCAAAACGTACAGTATCAGCAAGTTTCGAGTATGAGAGGCTCCCTTGGAGAAGATGGCATGGACTATGTCGTTGCAAATACAATGTCCACTCCTATGCTTGTAAACGATTGGAGAGAACCTCACCGAACTATGCTAGTTATCGCTGCTCCAGAAAAGCCATTCGATAATGCAGAAGCGGATGCTCTTTACGAATTCGTCACAGAAAGAGGTGGCAAGGTTATCATCGCTGCTAACTCAACAAACGCTCAAACCGTTGCAGACAAGTTCGATGTGAAATTCTTCGATGCTCCAGTAGTAGATCCAAACAGATTCTACGAAGTTGCTAGCCAGACTGGCGAAGTTGAGCCTCAAGACTCCAGGAAACTATGGGCTGTTGCAGGTGTCAACAAAGTTTGGGATGACCAATTTGAGCGCAGACCATACTGCAGCCCTGAAGCACTTCAAGACCGCGACAGATACAGTGATTGTGCTTTACCGGTTCTGTTCCACCGTCCAACAGCGATTCAAGTGCTCGACAATGAAGACGACTCAAGAAACGTGAAGGTATTGGCCCACGCATCAGGATCCGCATTCATCGCTAGAGAAAACATGGATGCAAACGACCCAGATAACCCAATCCTAGGTGGTAACAATACCGGGTTGATCATCAGGATGGACTACCCAGGAATCGAAGCAATCGACCAGGTAAAGGGAGTCAAAGAAGGAAACGTGAAAGTTACAGGCAGCATTGTATTCGTTTCAGACCACTCTGTATTAGCTAACCATCTTTGGGATATTGCAGATGCAGAGGTCACTGGCAAGCAACAGTGTGACTCCGTTTACTATGGAGAGAGGCCTTGCTGGGATTCTCTACTTTCATCAACCGAGGGAACCGGAAGTGATTGGAATGGTAACGAAGACTACTTTGTGACTCTAATTAGAGATATGATGGAGCACGACAACGACGAGATTTCTACTGTTATCACAAGTAAGAATGACAATTTCTACATCGTGTTCGACGAATCTCGTCACGTTACCTCCGCAATATCCTCACCATTCACAGAGGCAATGGGTGCAATAGTTATGCTAACTAGTGACACTCTTCTAAAGTGGCTAATAGTACTCAACCTAATGGCACTGCTATCCATTGCAATAATGGTTGTACCAGAAAAAGAGAACTGGAGACACGTCTTCGACCTTACAAGATTTAGAGAAAGACCGAACAAGGTCGATCCCAATTTGTACTTACAGCGCGTAAGAGAGGCCATGATGGCTAAAGTGCGCCAATTTAACGACCTAACCCGTGACGAAATGGCTAGGAAAACACCAGGTGAGATCCAATCGATGGTAAAGGACCCTCGCCTAATCGAACTGTTGTACTCACAACAGAGATCATATTCCAACGAAGAACTGAGGCAATTATTGCAACAAATTCGACGTTGGGGAAAGTAAACTAGGAGGTAAAAAGACATGCAGCCAGCACCCCCACCACCCGCAGCCCCCCCTGCGCCGGCACCACCTGCACCAGCAGCCCCAGCAGCGCCACCAGCGCCTGCTATGCCAGCACCGGCTCCGGCCCCAGCAGCGCCACCAGCGCCTGCACCTGCTCCGGCACCAGCCCCAGCAGCACCGGCCCCAGCCCCTGCAGCACCTGCACCAGCAGCGCCAGTACAGGCACAGCCCAGACACCAAAGTAGCCCAGAGGTCCGTGAACGTCTTCAGGCAGTAGGAGCGATTGCACAAGCGATTAGCGCCGAAGTCCAGAAGGTAATTATCGGAAAGAGCCACGTTATCGACAATGTTCTGATCAACATCTTGTCGAACGGTAACCTACTGTTCGAAGATTACCCAGGACTTGCTAAGACTTTGATGACCAACACCTTCGCAGATGCGTTGGGTTGTGACTTCAAGCGTGTGCAG
>DAYA01000078.1 GCA_002506705.1 Euryarchaeota archaeon UBA550 | reverse complement strand
ACATTCCCGCCTAATCATGGCACAGGCACCAGATGGCTCTGGAACCGCTCCGGTCAGGATTACTAATTCCTCGACCTCGGTTACTAGCGGCATTGGTGTTACGCAGAAACTAGTAGGCGCAGCCATCGCATTTGGTAACGTTCTGCGAGGAACATTTGGTCCAAATGGCTTGGACAAAATGTTGTACAAGACTAACGGTGAAGCGGCCGTAACAAATGATGGAGCCAAAATCGTAGCAGAATTATTGGTTAAACACCCTGCTGCAAAGGCGTTTGTGAGTCTAGCCGAAAGCCAAGAGAACGCTTGTGGCGATGGTGTGACCGGCTGCATTCTGCTCGCAAGTGAACTGATGAGTGAAGCTGGCAGACTGCTAGAAAGAGGATTGCATCCACTAATTCTCGTCAAGGGATTCGAACTCGCACTAAAGGCAACTCTTGAGGAAATAGATTCCAGGGCTGAATCTGTTGGAGACAGATTAGAACAGGTTGCTAGAACATCTCTGGTTGGGCGCTCAACCGAAGGCGCTCTCGACCATCTGTCAAAACTGATTTCTGAGTCGGTAAGGATGATTCCAGACAGCGATTATGAGCGAGTTCGAATGGCGAAAGCAGGCGAAGGAACACCTGCAACTTCTGTTTTGATCCCCGGATTGATTATCGAAAAGAGACTGCCTCTAGAAAGGATGCCAAAGAGCCTCGGGGCATCGAAAGTTGCAGTATTGTCCTGTCCTTTAGAAATTGAAGATTCTGTAGTTGCAGCAGAAATCGAAATTAGCACTCCTGAGCAATACGAAAAATTCATTGACGCCGAGCAAAACAAAATTGAGCAGATTATCGATAAAGTAAAATCGAGCGGTGCCGAAGTGGTTTTCTGTGCAGAAGGCATCGATTCTAGAGTATTACATTCTCTAGCCGATTCAGGAATTTTTGCTATGCCGTCTATGGAAAAACCGATGGCAGAAGACATCGCAGAAGCATGTGGAGCCCAACTGTGTGACCATATCGACGACATGTCGTCTTGCATGGGACAAATCGCTGGACTGGAACACCAAAGACTGGAAGGCGCAGAGGGTATAAAAGAGCGGCTAACGATCAATGTGGGCGAAAACCCGGGAATTGTAACAATACAGGTCGGTGGAACCGACGGAGTCGCTGCAGAAGAGACGATTAGAGGCCTCTTTGATTCATTACGCTCTACTTGTATGGCGAAGGAGGACGATTCGATTATTCTTGGAGGAGGCAGCCTGCACATGGCTGCGTCTCTCAAAGTCCGAGAGGCTGCTGAGAGAAACCCCGGTCGAGAAAGGTTAGCAATGGAAGCTTTTGCTCGCGCCCTAGAAGGAATCCCATCAGCCCTTGCATCTAACGCTGGTGAAGACAAAATAGACTCCTTGCTGGAGTTACGTTCCCTTCACAGGTCCGGAAAAATCAACAGTGGAATCACACAGTCTGGCAAACCCGGAGAAATTGAATCTGCATGGCTGCCGACATACACTATCGAACACTCGATATCCGCTGCTTGCGAGTCTGCCTGTGGTTTATTGAGGGTCGACCAGGTAATTTCTGCTAGAGGCGACTGAGTCGGCACCTTCATGAGACTGACCCGGATACATTCCCTAACGGGTACCACACATGGAGCCGTCATCTCGTCCACGCGCACTACTTTCTGTGTACGACAAAACTGGAATAATTGAGTTTGCAAAAGGCTTGGACAGCCTCGGATACGAACTCGTTTCAACCGGCGGAACAGCTCGTAAATTGCGCGAAGCAGGATTGGATGTAATCGGAGTATCAGATGTAACTGGACACCCAGAAATTTTCGATGGAAGAGTGAAATCTCTTCATCCCGCAATTCACGGCCCTCTTCTCTGTAGGTTGGAGAAGGAAGAAGACGCGCAAGGGCTCAAAGACCTGGGTTATCCAATGATTGAGATAGTTGCCTGTAACCTGTATCCATTTAGCGATGCTGCAGCGATTGAGCCACCACTAGATGACTTGGACTTGCTCGAGATGGTTGACATAGGCGGACCTACCATGGTTCGTGCTTCTGCTAAGAACCATCTCAACGTAGTAATTGCATGCAATCCCGGAGATTACTCTTCAATTATTGATGAGTTAAAGTCAGGTAGCGTTTCTCTGGAAACTCGAAGAAATCTTGCACTAAAAGCCTATGAGCACACTGCTACCTATGATTCAGCAATCTCAAACGAGTTAGCTGGCAGATGGAATGGCCTTCCCGAAGAAAGTGATGATACCGAAGAGCAATCCCGTCGCCTTCCAGCCACAATGACTGTTGCAGCACACAGAAAGTTGCATCTTCGCTATGGGGAGAATTCACATCAAGCAGCAGCACTGTACGTTGACCCCGGGGCCGTTGAGGGTGAAACCTTAGTCACCGCTAAAGTAGAAGGAAACAAGGCGATGAGTTACAACAATTACTCAGACGCGGATGCAACTCTAAGATTATGCCGCTCTTTGTCCACTGATGAATGGCCAGAAACGCCACACGCTTGTGTGATTGTTAAACACAACAATCCATGTGGAGCAGCACTTGGAAAGACACAGTTAGAGGCTTATGAGGCTGCGTTGGCTAGCGATCCAGAAAGTGCATTTGGCTCCATAATTTGTGTTAATGAACCGGTAACTGTTGAATTTGCAGAGGCCCTTGGATCATTATTCGTCGAGGTATTGATGGCTCCAGCATATGAAGAAGGAGCAAAGGAAATTTTGATGGAGAAGAAAAATCGTAGAGTTCTCACAATTAATTCGCCAAACAATCGACTAGCTCCACTTCCAAGAAAGACGGTACGCAAGCCTATTGAGGGCGGATGGTTAATCCAAACCGAGGAAGCACCAGTAATCGACTGGAGCAAGGCCAAGGTGGTAACAGATGTTGCACCAACCGAAGAGCAAATCGCGTCAATGAAGTTCGCAGTAAGAGTCTGTGAACAGGTGAAATCAAACGCTATCGTGATGGTTCAAGGCTTAGCAACCGTAGGCATAGGACCTGGACAGACCAGTCGTGTTGAAGCGGTTAGAATTGCTGCTAGAAGGGCAGGAGAAAGAGGCAAGGGTTGCGTTTTAGCAAGTGACGCCTTCTTCCCATTCAAGGATGGAATTGAGCAAGCAGCAGAGGCTGGGGCTGCCGCAATTGTTCATCCCGGGGGCTCGATTAGAGACCAGGAAGTAATCGATGAGGCTAATGCAAGAGGTATCTCTATGCTATTTACAGGCCACAGGTTGTTTAGACACTGATTTTGTCTCTGGATTTGACCATTGTTAGAACATACACTATACCCATTAATCCGACTGCAATAATCGTAAGTGAAC
This sequence comes from Euryarchaeota archaeon UBA550, assembly GCA_002506705.1. Lineage (GTDB taxonomy): Archaea > Thermoplasmatota > Poseidoniia > Poseidoniales > Poseidoniaceae > MGIIa-K1. The sequence goes on along the minus strand of DAYA01000078.1, from coordinate 4,551 downwards.
CGAATGCGTATTGGTCAGCACCATTCCATGAAGACGTGTCGAATAGCGTACCATCGCCCTTAGTTGACACGTACCACACGAAATATGCTGATAGCGTTGTCATTAAACCAATCATACAGGCAATTATGACTTTGACATGCTTTGGCAGAGTTTTTCCAGTTGCATAGTATTCGAACAATGACGGGCCGAAGAATTTGTTTGTTAGAGTCCATCTAAACAGTCTCTCATTCGATAAAGAGAATAGGAACGCAGCAGGAACAGCCCAAGACACGGTAGGCCAACCAGGGATCCATATCCCAATAACTGCGAAGATAACGAAAATTGAACCAAATCCAACGTAAATTTTACTCTTAACGGGATTGCTTACGACAGCATACTTTGCGACTATCTCGTCGACAGTCTTGAGCCTCTCTGCCATGATTATTCGTCTAACCTCGCGAATATGAAAGGTGGTGTAGTATTTGCATAGCCGAAGGAATATTGACGAATACACACTCGCATCGAATATGCCAGAGGCGTGGAACCTTCCAAGAAAGGGGACGGCCGAGGACCCCTTACGCCTTGCAGTCCTAATTTCAGGCTCAGGCTCGGGAATGGAAGCGCTACTCCGCCATCAGCAGAACAGGGATTGTTCACACGTCACAAATGTGGTAATTAGTGACCGAATCGATGCCGGTGGTTTAGCCAAAGCCGAAGCTCTTGGAGTTACCGCAGTTGCAGTTCCACTACCGGATATTGAAGACAGGGAACAAAGACGCATCGCTCACGAAAAAGAGGTTGGTGAGGTACTTGCAGACCATGGGGTCGAGGTTGTAATTCTGTCAGGATATATGCGATTATTGACCCCGTCCTTTGTAGCACCATGGGCAGGAAGGATTCTGAATATCCATCCCTCTCTGCTACCAGATTTTCCCGGAGCACACGCACATAGAGACGTTATTGCAGCAGGTGTCAGTAAATCGGGATGCACTGTTCACTTTGTTGATAGTGGAATGGACACCGGCCCGATTATCGACCAGGCTGAAGTCGAAGTAAGTCCTGATGATGATGAAGATTCTCTTGCTGAGAAAGTCAAACGATTGGAACACGTTCTCTATCCATCAGTAATCGACAAACTCAGCGAAGGAAGGATTGAATCTCCTTGAATTCTTCAGGCGTGTTGATATTTCTTGCTCTGATTCCACCTTCACAAGATGGGATTTTTTCAAACATCTGTGAGATCTTTTGTGATTGAATCAACTCATCTTTACTGTCAAATTTGGCTAATAATGGCTGCCTATTCCCCTCGTCGTCTATGGGCACACCTAGGGTTTTTTTGAATAACTCTTCATCAGCCAAATAAGCATCACACGGTGCCAATTGTATCGTACCCGGTAATGTAGAAATCAAATCGAATAGCGACTCTGCTAGCGTTTCCTTTGTATCGATATGGCATTCTCCAGGAAACAAATCAGCGCGGTCTTCACTACCGCACATGATGATTATACGTTCACAACCCGACGCTTCCAATTCTCTAGACAATCTTTCCACATTGGAATTCAGAAGAGACTTATCTTCGCCCATTCTGCTGGACTTACCCCCTGCAAGTATAATTCCAGTTAGCAGAAAAACACCTCAGTGCATTGAATCTAGACCATTCAAAGACAACTCAACTTCCCCTAGTAATTCGTGAACTCTTGCTAGAAGCGCACGTCTTTCCTTCGAAGAACGTGCGAGTGGAAGCCACTCTAACAGGCGCCTGATATCTTGAGCATCCCTCGCTACTGTCCAATTGAGAACCTCTTCCAAGACGGGGTCGTCTGCTGGAAGAAATCGGTCTGCCATGTTAGCCCCTCAATCATGGAGGGACAAAAACTCACTCGTTCAGAGAGCGCATTCTGATGCGTTCATACAACTCTCCACCCTTCGGCGCATTACGAACAAGTTCAATGTGTTCATCTCTCATATCAAGAGATGCGATTAACATCGAGTTTTGCATCTGTATCTTACTCTTGTTCCAAGAAAGCAAAAACTCCGCGCTAGGTATCGCCCTTCCTGAACGTTTGATTTCCTCTGCCATCTCGAGTAGCAAATCAAGAGGGATCCCTTTGTTCACAATACTGAGCATTTTTGCCCAAGCATCACCTTCGGTATTGGCGATAAGTAAACCGATAAGTTTCACATCTTCTCGACCACATCTTTTCCACAACCTCTTGATTAAATCATCAATTCTGTCTTCATGGTGGGTCAAAATCCATGAGGCAATTCTCCTCATTGTAGGGTCATCTGTTCCGATGTGAAACGCTAAACCACTTTTCTGAATCACCTTGTCAGTTATCGAGCGATTCACAAGGCCTTGAGAGCCACAATCATATGCAGTTTTGAGAAAGGAGAGCGCCTTTCTTCCTTTGGGCAGGCCCCCATCGAATAAGGAATCGAGGTCGTCAGACAAAGGCTCACCTCAAGCACTCTTTGTGCGAACACTGTCGAATAGGCTTCCAACAAGGGAGACACTATCTTTGAGAGTTCCAAGTAATTTTTCAACCACGTTTTCATCTTCGGTTTTTTGGCGAATCATGTCCCTAAGGTCGGCTTCGATCCTTGAGTGGTCATCATCATTGATGTTGAATTGGTCTCTTAGGTGGGCGAGTACGGCGAACTCATCCTTTGACAGAGATGCGTTAACAATTGCAACTTCGAAAACTCTGGTGTATACCAAGCGCTGCTCGTTTGGAGAAACATCCCTTCCGGAATCAGAATCGCGGTTTTCTCGTATTGCCGAATATATCTCGGCAGGCTCTTCTGGAGATAGGCCTAAAGCGTTAGCGAGCTTGATGATGAGGCGCTTCTCCTCTCTAGTCAAAACTCCGTCCCGAAGCATTACTTCGGTGGTTGTTCTGAACACAGAAAGTGCCCCTACGCTCTCGCCGCTCACAGATTAGCGAACAACTCTTACCACTTGAACCTCATTGATGATTTGAGAAATGAACGAAAAGCGGGGCTTACAGTGATAGTATTCAATAAGGAGGGGCTTGTCGAGGGAATTGTCCAAATCCGATTCACGACCAAATTTGCTTCCAAAAAAGCATAACCGGTCACCCTGGAAATGTGCCGATAGGCCAAATGAAAGACAGTGTCTTGGTTAGGACAAGGAGAGATTCCAATGGGAAAAAGAAACAACAGTGGAGGAGGTAAAGGCGGAGGCAAAGCCAAGGCTATGAAATACCTCATCAAAGCAGACCTAAAGGTCAACGGAAACGTCCAGCGCAAGGATATCATCGGCGCAATCATGGGTCAAACAGAAGGCCTGCTCGGTGAAGAATTGGAGCTTAGAAAACTTCAGCGTACAGCCAGAATTGGCCACGTCGATGTTGAAGTAAAGAGCAGCGGCGGGAAAGTCAACGGAGAAATCCTAATTCCAAGCAGCATGGATAACGTCGAGACTGCAATCATTGCATCAAGCCTAGAAACAATTGACAGAATTGGACCATGTGCGGCAAAGATTGTCGTCACAGAAATCCAAGACGTCCGCTCTACAAAGGTAAACGCAGTAATCGACCGTGCGAAGGACTTGCTTCTTGACATGGTCAACTCTGGCGATGCAGCAACAAAGACAGTTATCGAAGAAGTACGCAGCGTTCTAACCGTTGGTACAGCAAAGAACTACCACGGCCTAACATGCGGTCCAAACGTCGAATCCAGTGAATCACTGATTATCGTCGAAGGAAGAAATGATGTACGCAATTTACTAAATTTCGGTGTAAAGAATGCGATTTCATGCGATGGAGCGGGCTCGATCAAGCAAGAGCTAATCGACCTTGCAAACTCCAAGACCAACGTAATTCTAGCAATCGACGGAGACCGTGGAGGAGAGATGCTATTCAGGCAACTTCATGAAACTATGAAGATTGATTTCGTTGCACAAGCACCAGTTGGTCAAGAGTGGGAATTACTACCGCAGAAGACCGTAACAAAGTGCTTATCTCAGAAGATTGATGCAGGTAAGTTCGCTGCACAATTGCCTGAGGATGAACCAACTGAAGATGCAGATGCATGGCTAGAAGACATGGACGAAGGTGCTGAAGCACCTGCCGAAGTTCACGAGTACTTCGATCACATTGCAGACCTGAAGAAGAACAATGCAGTATTCGTAAACGTTGACGGTACCGTATCCGATGCGGTAAGTCCTGCTAAGTTAGCTGCAGCAGCAGAAGAGGCGGACGGCGCAGTCGCTATTGTCTTCAACGGCCCAGTAAGCGACAGAATTCTCGACATTGCTTCTGAAGCAGCAATCGAGACTGTTGTAGGAACAAAAGAAGGTAAAGGATTCTCAGCCCGTGACGATGTAAAGGCATGGCTTACAGAAAAGCACGCTTGAACATTCTACATGGTTAAAATTCATCAGTGAATTGTTTCCATCGCCCACACATGGGCGAAGATGAGGCGCCGGTATCAGCGCTAGCACCAGCCGTGACAATTAAGAGAAATTCAGGTTCACAAATCGCTCTAGCGCTAACCGTTTTCGCTTTAGTGATGGCATCTAATTCGATTATCAACGATTCCTGGCTAACC
>DAYA01000015.1 GCA_002506705.1 Euryarchaeota archaeon UBA550 | reverse complement strand
CGATGCTAAGAAGGGAGAATTCACGTTCAAGCCAGGTCCACTATTCTGTAACCTACTACTAGCGGACGAAATTAACCGTGCTCCTCCTAAGACCCAAGCGGCTTTGCTTGAGGCTATGCAGGAGAAGCAGGTGACTATCGGAACAGTCACCCACAAATTACCAGCACCGTTCATTGTTATGGCAACTCAAAACCCTGTTGAGCAAGAAGGTACTTACCCGCTTCCTGAAGCGCAGTTGGACCGTTTCATGTTCAAGATGAGCGTCGGTTACCCAGACCGTGCAGACGAAGACGAAATCCTTGCTCGACGTATCAACCGTGGTAAGGATGCGGTCGATGTTGACGTTATTACCGATCCACAGAGAGTTATCGCAATGCAGCAAGCATGTGAAGACATCTATGTCGACCCAGCACTACGTATGTACATGGTAGAAATCGTAAGCAGAACCCGTGAGGACCCTCGTGTTCTCGTAGGTTCGTCGCCTCGTGGTTCTCAGGCACTTCTGAAGACATCACGTGCAGCAGCAGCTCTTCGTGGCCGCGACTTCGTAACACCAGACGACATCAAGACCGTAGCTGAACTCGCAATCGCACACAGAATCATCCTAAAGCCAGAGCACCAAATCAAAGGATTGGAAGCTGGTGAGGTTATTCAAACAATCTTGCGAGAAGTTCCAGTTCCTACTGTCTGATTTTCTTAATTGAAACAGAGAGGCGAATGGCATGTGGAGTCGTAAGAGTGCAATGTTAGGTTCCCTAGCGGTAGCAATGTACCTGCTAGGTCTTACATTGAGGAATTCACAATTGGTTACCATTGCTGTGGTAATCTTCGTATTCCTAACTTGGGCAGCACTATTTGGCGGTCACGCTGACGTTGCTGCAAGCGGCCGCAGAGCAGAAGAATGGTCTGGTGAGGAAGGAGTTTCCTTGTCTAACGTCTCTGCAATGCGAAAATTATCCAGTGCCAGAATTTTCGAAGACGGTGAGGTAAATGTCACACTACGTATGCAGAATCATTCTGGGCTTGGAAAGATTCTGGAAGTCAAGGACAGAGTACCAGAAGTAATGCGTATCAAAGATGGTGCAAATTACATTCTGATGGAACTAGGTCCACGCCGTGAGACGTTCATCGAATATACCGTCGAGTGCCCATTGAGAGGTTTCTACAGTCTTGGACCAGTGGCTGTCCGTGTCCAAGATCCATTCGGATTATTCCACAAGGAAAAGGAATTGCATGTCTACAACGACTTCCTTGTGTTCCCGAAGATGGAAGACCTGAAGGAAACCTTCGTCAAATCAAGAGTACCGAAAATTTTCACTGGAGCTGTCAACATTCGTCAGCCGGGACCTGGTTCTGAGTTCTACTCATTGAGAGAATACTTCGAAGGTGATTCATTTAGAGCAATCAACTGGTCTGCATATGCTAGAAGTGGTAAACTAATGGTCAACGAGCGTGAAAGAGACGCTGTAAGCGACATCATTCTAATCGTCGACTCTAGAGCAGTTGCTGAAACAGGACCTGTTTCAAGAAATGCGCTGGTTTACTCCACGAGAGCTGCAGCTAGCCTTGCAAAGTATTTCCTTGGCCGAAGAGATTCGGTTGGTCTAATCACCTATGGTGACGAAGTAGTCAGCGTAGACAGAGATACTGGAAAGAAGCAACTTTACGTTATTCTAACAAAGTTAGCCGGTGCAATGGCAAGAGGTAACATACCACTACAGGTTGTTGTGAACAGGATTATGCCACACATCAACAAGGGAAGTCCGATTATTGTTCTATCGAACCTAGAAGATGACCCAACTATTGTAAACGCACTACGTGATTTTAGAGCAAGAGATTTCGACGTAACAGTTCTATCACCATCTAGTCTTGAATTCGAGTTCGATGCAAAGCGTCTAGATAGAACTGGATACGAGGTTTTGAAGACAGAAAGAGACGTCTTGATTAGTGAATTGAGAGGTCTTGGTGTTAACATCATGGATTGGGAGCCTGATATGCTACTATCAACCGCACTTGCTGGTGCAAGAGGATTCTGAGGAGGGAGATGAATGGCAACTAAATCTGGAGATACAGCTCACCTGTACGACGGCAAAACAGTTCGCTCATCAGCGCCTTCTAGAAAGAAACTCGCTGGTACTGCAAGTGCAACTGGAGAAATCCCGAAGGATGCTATTCCAACCGTCGAGATCCCTTCATTCGTCGAAAGCCTGCTAGGTGGTCCACTCGTTCCAAAGATGAAGTTCCTGCCTGCAGATAAGATGGTTCAAAACTTGCAACTAGGTTGCTATGGTGTGCTAATCGCTCTAGGTATTTTGACATACATCGTTACTCCAGCAGTTGGAACTCTATGGTTTGCGATAACAGGCTCAATTACGGTTGCTAATATTCTGCAATTGATGGTAGTTGCAGGTGCAATAGGAACAGGTTTCTGGGGAACAATGACTAGAGATGCAAGGTTTATGCTTTCATCCTACGTTCTATTCATTCTTTCAGTAATGCGATTTGCATCTTCAAAGGTGTCATTATCCCAAGATATCTTTGGATTTGGTGACAGTCAGTTCTTACTGACAATACTGGTTGTTGTTTACGCAGTCCTACTAGTGATGTACTTCGAGTTAACAAATGGTGTAATCAGGTTCAGTATGCTTGATACTTCAATCAGAACAAGAGAAGTTTACGTGATGAATGTCAAGAAAATCGTCGGCAAATATCACCGTTCACTCGTGATTAATCCATTGATTGCAGGCTCTCTAGCAATGCTCGTGCTGTCTGTGAACACTATTCTTCCAGCATTCATTTCACTGTTCTCTGAGCAGACCGCTATCCGCATGGAAGAATCTGTCGAACTGATTTCAGTTTACGGAGTCGCACTAGGAACACTGTTTGTATTCATCGTTGTAGGTGCACTATTCGCTTTGGACCTACCAACTCACCTACAATCTTGGCGAGAGAACAAAGAGTGATACAGTTCACTAATTGTTTCCTGAAGTTTGTCTGTTTGAACTATCAGTCTAGTACCGTATTCGTTTTTAGATACTAATTCGTGTTCTATCGGAATATGGGATTTTCCGATAACAGAAATAATTGCAGTTTTGTGAACGATTTTACCGCTAATTTTTGATTCGATTAGGTGGAGATCGTGCAATGGCATGATGATTTTCATTTCCTCTGGTGTTGAGTTCATTGACCATGGAGTAATTCCATGGTATTCGATTTCAGCCAACAAGTCGCTGCTTAGAGGCTTATCATCAGTAATTACCGCTACACCAGGCTGACAACCAATCGCTACAATGGTTTCATTGTCTACATCCGGGCCAATAGTGGTAGAAATTATTCCTTCAGGGTCATGGAAATTCTTGATTTCTATTGGTATGCCTTCTGAAACCAATGGTAGTACAGTTGCAGGGTGAATAATTGGAGTCCCGTGCATGGAAAGTTCAGCAGCTTGTCCGTATCCCAGGTATGGTATCGTAGGCGTATTGATACCCCACCTTGGATTCAATCGTTTGATTCCATCGATATCCTTCCATAGAATCAATTTTGATGCACTTGTTAGGTTTGCGAATGCTGCTGCAGAATGGTCAGAACCACCTCGCGTTAAGAGTGCGATATTTCCATCATCTCCTTCACCGAACCATCCGGTTAGAATCGGAATACCTACCAAACTCTCGATATCCAGTTGCTGCTTGGAAGATATGATGTCTATTTCCTTAGCACGACCCACTCCTTTGAGTCTTAATCCAATATCTTCTGCACCAACTGGGTGAGCACGTTCAAATCCATTCTGTCTTAGTCGATGTGCCACTGCAAGAGCGCTGAGTCTCTCACCTGCTGCTAGAATCAGGTTTTCCGAGTTAAGTGACTTTTCACCACTTGTGTAATTTAGCAACTCATTTGAAATTCCTGTAATTACATTTTGGAATAATTCAGCGAATGGACCTTTATCTAAACCAGGAGCGAATCTTAGATGTTGGTAAATCAAATCTTGAACCAACCTGTTTGCATATCTAGGCTCATTTGATGCTCTTTTCAGACGGTCAGTCATTCCCCACAATGCGGATACTACAACCAAGTTGCGTCCTTGATGATTTTTGATTATCTCACCTATCCGGTCGATATCCTTGCCCTCTCTAAGGCAAGAGCCTCCAAACTTGTGAACAATGATTTCATCCATCAATATAGCCACCTTGAATAGCGAGGTCAGCGATTACTAGCCTTGCAACCGCTTCAACAACAGGTCTCGCTCTGGGTCCAATTACGGGGTCATGCCTGCCCTTAATGGCCAATTCTTCCATCATACCTGTAACTTGATTGAATGTTTCCTGTGGCTTTGAAATCCCACTTGGAGGTTTGAATGTAATTCGAACATGGATTGGTGCTCCGCTAGCCATTCCACCTAGAGCACCATCCGCTCCGTCAGATAGTGACATATCTTTGCCCCACTTGTCATTGTGTTGACTTCCTCTCATAACGCCAGCCTCAACTCCCCTGCCAAACTCAACCGCTCTAGCCGCTGGTATTGCCATGAGGCCTCTAGCCAGTGCAGGTTCAATGCCTTCAAACCACGGTTCACCAAAGCCAACAGGTAAGCCCGAAATTACCAAGTCAACCCTGCTTCCAAGAGAATCCCCATCTTTCCTAGCATTTTCCGCTAAAGCAATTCCATCTTCACCCTCGAGTCCACCTAGAGCGCCGACCTTTGCTTCGATTTTCCAGTCTTCAGGGAGAATGTTACGTGACAGTGATGCAGCAGCAACAAGTCCAGCAGTTAGCCTTGCAGAGAACGAACCTCCACCTCGAAGGTCTGCTGCGCCACCGGTTTTGACGCTAATCGGATGATCTACGTGGCCGGGTCTTGGTTGATATGGTAGGAATGAGTAATCTTTTGATTTAACATCACGATTTCTTATGAGTAACAAAACCGGCATTCCAGTCGTTTTCCCAGCATGTACGCCTGAGAGTATCTCGACATCATCGGTTTCTTTCCTTTTGCTCGCCAAGCCGGAGCCAGGTCTACGAGCGACCATGTCAGCGATCAACTGGTCCGCATCAATTTCTATATTTGGAGGCATACCGTCTATAAGAGCGCCAACTGCGGGGCCATGGGACTCTCCAAAAAGAGTCACGACAATGTTGTCACCAAGACTCATGCGCACGAGTATCAGTCAATGCGAGAAGACGTTCATTCAAGAATATGGTTATTCTTCCATAGACGCCAATTCAGCGTTGATTATCTTTGTTTCAATCAACTCCACATCTCCGGCTCTGCTATACCATTTCTTCAATTGTTCAATCGATTGGGTATTTACCGCGGGTGCGAAAACAGCGATAGCGGGTCCAGAACCGCTAATTCCTGCTGCTCGAGCACCGTTTACGAATGCATCATTGGTCAATTTTCTACCAACTGGGTCGTTCAGCGCACCAACAACGCCTCTTCCATTCCATGTGAGAGCTACGAGGTCATTTCCCTCTTGTAGTGCATTTAGGGCTTGAACAAAAGCCTGCTGATGGAAACTAAAATCTTCTAATTGTGGCCTATTGTCTCTATCGCCTCGACAAACTAGCAATACATTCCAATCTTCTGAATTCGGGCCTGGTGACTCGAGTAAGACCCCACTTCTTGCATCCTCTGCGTTAGAATTGACTAGTTTCCATCCTCCTTCCAATGCAGCCCAAGTGTCACCGTAACTGCCAGTAATGGAAACACCAGATGCAAGTTGGGCTGCTGCAGCCATATCGACGATATCCGCATTTTCTAGATTGTAATCACTAGCATCACACAATGCTTTGATTGCGGCTACCGCAACCGCTGAACTCGATTTTAGCCCTTGACGTGGAGGAATCTCGGACCTCACTGACCAGTATAATTCACCATTAGGCACTGGATGTCCGGATTGTCTCCAAACCTCCAAAATAGTACCTAGTAAGTTGTCAGGGTCATCTAATTCTCTTCTAGATTCCTTGTCAAGTAAACGAACAGTTACTGGCAAGTCCAAAGCGAGTGATGCACCATAGCCAAGTCCAGCAGCATGGAGAAGGCTACATCCACCATTCGATGTACCCGTTCCCAATACCGCCAATTTAACACCTCATTTTTCTGTAACATCTGCGGATATTTCTATTCCCACATGCCGGCCCGCTCCTCCGGACCAACCAATAATTTCCATATCGGGTGATAAGTCTGTAATCGAAATTAATCCGGAATTTGAAACGAGCCTTACTGTCTCCGCTTGCTGCAAGAGCGCACCTGCTTCATTATGGTTTTCATCTTTCCACTTGAATAAAATAAACGGCCGTCTCTCTATCTTTACCCTTCCAACGGTTGCAGCCCTGGATGTCCCATCGGCACTTGTTACCATTACCTCGTCGCCCATCTCTAATTCAGAGAGGTATTTTGTGGAGCCATTTGCCATCATAATGTAGGCGTGTGCTGCCCCAGCATTAACTCTGAATGGTCGTGTAGGAACGAACTCAGATTCGACAGTTTCTCCATGTACTAAAACCATTGAACTAGCGCTTGAGCCAACTAGCATCCCTTCCCCTAATTCGAGCAACGAAGTAAGATCGACACATACTCTGTCGCCTACCCCGCCCTCTCTTACTTCGATTATTTTCAAACTTGTGAGTTCAAATTCTTCAGATTTTATCTCTTCATCCATAGGCTCAGTACGCTCGCCTCTCTGGGATTTTGCGATTAATGCAGTAGGCAAAATATCCTCAGGCACAAGTAGAGCATCAACTCCAATTTCAAGAGCAAATGCTGCGCCTAGGACTTGTTCGGCAGATGAAATTCTTGCTGCAACTTTTGTGGGGCCGCCGTCACAGGATGCTATTACATTCTCAATAGGGATCATTTTCCATTCTCCCAAGTCCAGAAGAATCCACTCCACGCTACCAGCCATTGCTCTAGCTTTACCTTGGCCCTCGGGGGTGCTCACGTCAACTCTTCTTCCAACCTGCTTTCCATTGACGTACAACGCATCCCCGTCGATATTCAAATCATCATCTAAAACCAGGTCAACGCCTTCTTGACGTATTCCGGATTCTAGCCATATTTGCACGATTATCACAGCCCGAAATCCTGCATTGCTCGCTCTACACTGGCATTATCGTGAACTATCGCTTTCAAAGCAGAAACCATTGCTTTTGGGTTTTCATGGGAGAAAACCTGTCTTCCCATGCATACTCCTCCTCCTCCTGCTTGGATTGATTGATGAACAATTTCAAGGATTTCTTTGGTGCTTGAACCGGCTGGACCACCTGCGATAAGAACTGGAATCGGGACGCAGGAGGTTACTTTCTCGAAGGATTCAATTGAGCCAGTCCACTTTGTTTTGACTACTGTACAACCCAACTCAAATGCTAATCTAGCAGCATGTGCCGCTGCTTGGGTGTCGTCGTTTTCCATCACACTGAGGTTTTCGCCACGAGGGTAAATCATTCCTAGAGTAGGACAGTTTAGGTAGTGAGAATCTTGAGTTATCATACCTAATCTCTCAATCATATCAGGCTCATCAGGGCTGCCCATGTTTACTTGTACACTCACTCCTTTTGCCCCTCTAGATAGTGATTCTTCAACGCTGCCAACCAAGACCTTGTCACTTACTCTAGCTCCAGCATGGCGGGTTGAAACGGATAGGTGCGCGACGAAATTTGCATCAGATGAGTAACGTGAAACTACACCTTTCTGGGCAACGATAGCATCAGCATGAGCAATAAGAGGTATCAATTCGTCGAGATTTTCTAGACCTTTAACTGGGAAATCAGAGACTCCGTGGTCTATGGGAATCCACACGCCTTTTCCGTTCGGCAGTAGCGTGTCTGTATCGCTCATGACCCTGTGAAAAGGTGGTTGAATACAAGGCTTTCCTACTTTGACAAATGGGTCTTTACTGCCCATTCAATCAATGCTGCTTCTGCTTTTGCTAGATGTTCCTGTAAGGTTGACCGAGGAATTTCAGTTAACTCGGATAGTTCTTTTTTGCTTATCTTTCTTGGATTTTCATAAAATCCTGCCTGCACAGCAAAAACTGCAACTTCGAGTTGTTTTGGTGTGAGAATTTGAGAAATTGTGTCTTCAATTTCACTGATGTCGACGACATTTACGTTGTCTGGTGGTAACATTGCTCTTGCAGCTTTGAGGAAACCACTTACACCTTCTGGTAGTCCACGAATTGTAATTTGAACACCTTCTTCACCGATTACATACGGCGGAATCACGTGTAAACTATCGAAATTGATTGCAGCAACAGAAAGTGGGTGCCTATTCCATACCACAATGTAACCTTCTCCACCAACTTCTGGAATTGGATACGGGTTTAGTGGTCCTTCCACATCTAAGTAGTCAATATCTCCAAGATCGCTTGGTCCCATTTCTTCCTGGAATGCGATACTGACAAGTTGTCTAACACCGGTTTTGGTGACCTCAAGATGCGCAACAACCTCGAATTTCCTTGCCACCTTAGTAATCAGTCCGATATCTGAATTTTCTATGGATTCAGGACTCCACTTCAATTGGACTTCTCGCACATGGTACCCTTTGGTAGCGCATTATATCAAGTGTGGGACTATAATGAAAGAACCTATGTACTCAATTTCTTAGCGGTTATTGTTCAACATGCCACTGATGGAGATAGTAGACCTACAGAGACATTATGAAATGGCATCAGGTGTTGTCAAAGCCTTGGATGGAATCAATATCGATATTGAGGAAGGTGAGAGAATAGTATTGCTAGGGCCATCAGGTTCAGGTAAAACCACACTACTGAATTGCGTTGCCGCTCTAGACAGCCCAACCGCAGGAAGCTATTCCTTTGATGGAAAAGATGTCCCTAGAGAGAATTCAGAAGAGATGACGACATTCAGAAGAGAGAACATTGGCTACGTATTCCAATTCTTCAATCTGCTACAAGATTTGACGGTCCTCGAGAACATTCTTCTAATCCAAGAACTATCTGGTGAGAGAAATAAGGATAGAGCCTTGGAATTACTGAAACTGGTTGGATTAGAGAAAGAGGTAGATAGATTCCCTGCTGAAATAAGCGGTGGACAGCAACAGAGAGTCGCTATTGCCAGAAGTTTGGCAAAGAGTCCCAAACTCCTACTCGGAGATGAGTTGACCGGGAATTTAGATTCTAAAACATCTGACATGGTCATGGAAGTATTAGTCAAAGCCTGCAAAGCAGAAAATATCACTACAATCATGGTAACTCACGATGAAAAACTAACAAATTACGCAACCCGTGTAATCAGATTAGACAGTGGCAAAATAATCTCGGATGAAAAATTGGACAATTGAGGTGATCAAATGTCAATGCTACTTACAAAACGACTCGCAAGGAGTCTATGGCGCACTAAATTGCGTCTCTCTGCAGTGGTTTTCATGGTCGCAGTTGGTGTTTTTGCAGGAATTTCATTCGGTTCATATGCAAATGCAGCAACCACCCTTTATGATGAGATATACGACGGGGAAGATGGAGTAAACCTCGCTGATGTGTGGATAAACAATCCGACAGGGGTTTGGGATGATTCAACCTCTGAATCAATTTGTAATTCGATAGATTCCCAATGGCCAGAATCGGATTATTCTTTGGAGACTTGCGAGGCGAGATTGGTCATTGATGGAATGATGTTAACCACTGACTCCGAAGGCGTGGAGAAAGTAATTCCTGCAGTTTGGCACGGTATTGATGAGGGTCTAGTCGACAAAGTTTGGATGCCAACTTACAGCGATTTATCCTCAGGAAGAATTGCTGAAGCGAGCGATGAAATTGTTCTTGACAGCCACATCGCAGTTGATTTAGACATTGATATTGGCGATGAGATTGATATTGGTGCAGGTTATGGCAAATTCACCTACGAAGTTGTAGGAATCGGCTTCCATCCTATGCATCTTTACTTCGCTACCGAAGGTTCAACGCTTCCAGCTGATGACGGCACATTTGCAACCGGATACTTGACAGATTCGGGACTAGAAAAACTCGCCAATCTCAGTGCTGGTTCATCAAACCTCATTCTAATTGACGTTGCGGGAACACCGGATTATGACTTGCAGTCTACCAGTGATGTCGACGAAAATCCTGAGATGACTAAACTGGTCAAGGACCTATCTGAACTTATGTCGGATATCGATGACTCTCCGGTCAGTGTCTATGACAGGTCTGGTGTGTTCTCAGTTGAAATCCTACGTGCTGATGCAGAAGGTGCTGCCAACATGTATCCATATGTTACCGGTATGATCGCAGCAATTGCTGGTATCACGATATTCTTGAGTTTGCAGAGGCTTATACAATCGCAAGCAAAGGAAATTGCAGTATTGCGAACATTGGGTGTTCCAAAGAAATCGATAATGCCGGGTTACGTGATTGCGCCGTTGGTGATTGGCGCCATTGGAAGCCTAGTTGGCACTCTGCTAGGGATATATCTAGGAGCACCGGGAATGCTTTCGTTCTATGAAACGATGATTGGATTACCAATTAGGCTCGATACAGATTTCTCGCTTGTATTCCAAATAGTCTCTATTGCGATGTTAATAGTTCTCTTCGCTGGATTAAGACCAGCTTGGCAGGCGTCTAGACTTCAACCACTAAAGGTATTCAGAGGCCAGCATGAAGTCAAGGTCTCATCTAGAAAGATGCAGAGATTGACCTCAAAATTACCTGCAACAGTCGGTCTCTCAATACGCTCAAGTTTGAGAAAACCGGTCAGAGTCAGTTTCACTTTCTTCGCAGTTGGAATCTCAATGCTATTGTTCGGTGCAATGCTTTTCATGATGAGTTCGATGGAAGATAGCCTCCTTGGTGGCATTGAAGAAAAGCAGTCTTGGGACATACAGGCTTCTGCTCCAATAGATGGCGAGGCCTCGGTAATCGATTGGGTTGAACAGAAATCTGGAACTTATGAATTGATGATTAACTTCCCAATTGGCCTCGAGGATGATAGCAGGGAATTGCTTTCCTACGGGCTGGATAGTTTCTCAACAGTTGATGAGAAGTCGTCAATGATTTCAGTAGAGATGCTCGATGGCAGTATGCCCATTGCCGGCAGCAATCCAACTCAGGTCCTAATCGATGAGGGAACCTCTGAATTCTTGAATTGGGATACAGGGGATGAGGTAACCATTATGATTGGAAATACCGCTCACACCGTTGAAATATCTGGAATTACAAAGGGAGAGATTTCACGAACAATGTATTTCCATAGGGCTGAGCTATCTGATCTGACTGGAGTTCAATCAACCTCAATATTAATCCAAATTCCAGATGGCACAACATTAGACGGCTTATCAGACGTCACTATTGGCTACAGTTTGAAAGAGGATGCAATCAAGACCTTCGAAACACTTCTCGAGCAACAGCAACAATTCGTTCAGTCGATACAATTCCTTGGAATTGTTATTGCAATAGCAGTTCTATTCAATACGCTGCTAATGAATTTAGCAGAAAGGGATACTGAACTAGCAACTCTGAGGGTTCTAGGCGCTCCGATGAGTAAACTTGGAAAAATGATGTTCTGGGAGCATCTAGGAATAGGTCTAATCGGTGGGATACTAGGTGCGATATTCGCATACTTCGGAACAGTACTACTCATAGGATCTCAAGTACAGTGGGCGTTTTACTTCACGATTGAGCCACAATTTGCTGCAACTTTCACCATCGTAGGAATTATTGTTGCAATTTCTGTCGCCCTTACTCCAATCGGTATGTGGAGAATCAAAAAGATGGATTTAGTGGACAAAGTCAAGGATTTTTCACAGTAATCTCAGGGTAATTTCTGCTGTTTTATAGGCGATGGAAATAAGACTTAGTTTGTGTTAGCACCGTTTAATGGACCTAATTTCATGGGTAATGATTGGTATCCTCGGGGGTGCTTTTCTATTCGGAATTTGGTTCATGCTTGTTCGTGAAGATGACAGGTCTTCCCGAACGATGACAATTCAAAGGCAAGATCTAACCCGCCGTGGTGCCCCGGATTTCTCCAAAGCCCACAACGAATTTGACCGCAAACTCTCAGAGATTGAGCGCCATCTTAGCGCAAAGAGAAGGGACGAGCGAGCGATTGCTCTAGCAGAGGAAGAAGTTCGCAAGAAGCTCGCTGAGGAAGCCGCTGCAAAATTGATGGCTGAAGAGCAAGCAAAAATTGCTGAGATGGAAGCCGAAGAAGCAAGAAAGAAGGCAGAATACGAAGCTGCTAGAGAAGCAGAATTGGAAGAAGCTCGTCGCCTTGCTGCCGAAAGAGAGATGGAAAGACAACAGGAAGAGGCTCGTTTGGCTGCTGAGAAGGAAGCAGAGCGTCAAGCTGAACTCCAAGAAGCAGAAGAAGAGCGCCAAGCAGAAATCGCTGCACAAAAGGAATCTGAGGCTCTAGAAGCACAGATGGCATCTGAAGAAGCCGAAAAGGAACTCGAGGAGCGTCTTGAAAGAGAGGGCGCAAAGAGTTCTGAGGTACAAGTATCTCTTCTATGGGACAACTACAACGATTTGGATCTGCACGTTCTGTGCCCTTCCGGAGAAAGAATTCACGGAGGCAACAAGGTCTCAGAGTGTGGTGGTGAGCTTGACGTCGATGCAAACGTTCGCCCAGAAACCAAGAAGCCTGTTGAGAACATCGTATGGCCTGATTTCAAAGCGCCACCTGGTGAATACAAGGTATACGTCCACCATTACAAGAAGCACAAGAAGCGACGCTCCAAGGACCCTACAAAGTACAGGGTTGTAGTCAACGCAGGTGGAGAAATCAAGCACTATGAAGGTGCACTATCTGCTGGTGACCCAATCCAATTGGTTTGTGAATTCAACCTTGAAGCACCAGAAGAAAGAGGAACCGACGAGGAAATCGAGCAAGCTCTAATCGCTCAAGAAACCGAGAAGATTGCTGAGGAAGAGCGCCTAGCAATCGAGATGGAAGAGCAGAGGCAAGCAGAACTCGCTGAAGCAGAAGAGCAGAGACTTGCTGAAATCGTTGAGAATGAAGCCGATGAATTAGAATCAATCAAGGCTACAGAAGAAGCGCTCAAGGACCTAAGGCAGAGATTAGAGCGTGAAGGTGCAAAGTCCTCTGATGTCCAGATTTCACTGATGTGGAACAATTACAACGATCTAGACCTACACGTAGTATGTCCATCTGGTGAGAGAATCCACGGTGGAAACAGAGAATCCGCGTGTGGTGGAGAATTAGACGTTGATGCAAACGTTCGCCCTGAAACCAAGAAGCCAGTCGAGAACGTTGTTTGGCCAGAAGGAAAGGCTCCAGGTGGTACATACAAGGCATACGTGCACCACTACAAGAAGCACAAGAAGCGACGCTCAAGAGACCCAACCAAGTTCAAAGTAGTCTGTAATGCAGGCGGAGAGATCCTAGAATACGAGGGAGAAATCACCAACGGTGACCCAATCATGCTGATTTGTGAGTTCACAATCGATGACCCAGAAACAAGGGCAGCTAACGCAGCAAACGCACAAGAAAGGCTAGCAGCCCTAAACAGTGGCGAATGGGATGGCTCAGAACCCTCCAATGATGCTCAAGTAGTCGGGTCTCCAGATATCCTCAGTGACCTACTAGACGAAGACTGATTCTCGGATTCAGGTCAGGAATTCAGTGCTCTAGAAACTACTGATGTGATTCAATCAAGAGAGGATTTGCTCAAGGCAGTCATCCTCGATTGCCTTCTTGATTGAGCGAGCGATTCTTCTGCCGGTTGACATGAATGCTTCATTGATGTCGCTGTATGGTGAGCCACCGACGAATGGGTTTGAGCCTGCTACGATTCTTGCACTGATTTCAAACACTCTGAATTCTAATTTGTCAGTTACGATTGTCTCCAAGCAGAATGAGCCAATCATTCCACGAGAGCCTTCCTCAAGTTCGAAAGATGCTGCTACAGTTCCTTCAGCCATCTCAAATGCTCTTGGTAGTAGGCTTTCTCTGATGACAACCGGTTGGTTACCTGTTACTACGAATGAAGGCTCTAAGCTCATTTCACGCAGGTCCCTTAGGCTACCCAATTTGTAGAACTCATCGACGTTTGACTCGTCTCTTCTATCCATGCTCATCAATTCGAGTCTGCCTAGGTTCTTACCAGCGTTTGAGCCTCTGCCTTGTACTTGGAATCCATCTGTTGCCGTCGGGTCGAAGAAGAAGTGCAGGTAGTATCTGCAGCCTAGAACATACTCTTGGATTGTGTATTCCTCTTCCAACTTGACGTTTCTTCTGAAGTCACGGTAGTCTCTGGCGATGAAGTATCCTTCTCCACCCTTTGCTCCTGCATACTTTACGATTACAGGGCCGTCGATTTCGTGAGGGTCATCGATTACCTTAGGCATAGAGCAACCTCCTTGCTCAAGCCATTGTCTCTGTCTTTCTCTGCTGCTTTCCCAGTGTAGAATTCCTCTGTTTCCAAAGGTTGGAACTTCCAGACTCTTGAAATTCGTACTTCCTAGGTATTCCACAAGAGAACCGTGTGGCACGATTATGACATTGTTTTCTCTAAACCATTCAGCATGGTCTAGCATCTCTCGGTAATTGTCTAGCATTAACCACTCGTCCGGGTCTGCTCCTGGGAATGCTTTGTAGAATCGTCGGCGATTCTCTCCGACAGCAATTCCTAGAGTTCTGAAGCCTTCCATACGTGCTCCATGAAGGATTTGAAGCGATGAGTGAGAAGCAACAACACCGATTGTGATGTTTTCTGGGTCATAGGATTCCAGCCAATTTCGCAGTTGTCCTATATCTACGCCCATGTCGAACGCTTCTGTGTCTTGTTAATATCCATTACGCAAATAGAATCTTTTCTTGGTATATTCTGTGATGTAAGAATAGCAAACGAGGCTGAATTTCCTCCGTCAAGGTTTCAAGCCCTACCCTCAGTGCATACTTCATGAGCGAAGGTTCTCCGGGTAGTAGAATGACCTACGGCAACTATCTCCAACTCGAGGATTTGCTGAAACTTCAATCAGGTCCTGAAGGACATAGTCCCGCTCCTTCTAATCATGAAATGCATTTCATAATCACCCACCAAGCCTTCGAGCTTTGGTTCAAGCAAATCAATCGAGAGTTAGAAGATGCACTTGATCTGATGAATGTAGAAGAAGTGGATGAAAAACAAATTCCAGTGATTGTGAGTCACTTGGAAAGGTGCTCAGAGATATTCCGCCTACTCGCAGCACAGTGGAAGGTGATGGAAACTCTAGCACCTCAAGACTTCCTAGCCTTCAGAGATAGATTGGGTACTTCCTCAGGATTTGAGAGTTGGCAACTCAGAACCCTAGAGATGCTGCTGGGTCTAGAATCTGAACAAAGAATAGGTGGTATGGACCCAATGGTCCACAATCGCAAGTTGCATTCAGAAGGTAAATTGAGTGATGAGGTCATGGCAGAAATGGTAAGAATCGACAATTTGCCATCTCTAAATGAAGTTCTAGGGAAATGGTTGGCAAGGACTCCTGTAAACGGTGTTTCAGGGGATGTAGGCGTCTTGACTGACTTTGTGAATGGTCACCTAAAATCGATGGAAGAGCATGGTGAGTCAGTTATCTCACACATGGTAAAGATTGGACACGGAACTGAGGAAACGGTTCGTCCAAGAATCCAATCTGGAATTGAAGGTGCCCGCTCTTTCTTATTGCCAGATGGTGAAGTGTCAGCATCACGGGCAGGGCTCCTATTCATTGAATCTTACAGAGAGTTACCTCTTTTGTCCTGGCCTAGAAGGCTAATCGATACAGTAGTTGACCTTGAAGAATCAATGATACTGTTCCGCTCTCACCATGCTAGAATGGTTGAGAGGATGATTGGAAGAAGAATGGGTACAGGTGGCTCCAGTGGTGTCGATTACCTTGACATGACTCTGAAATATCGAGTTTTTACAGACCTATGGGCTGTAAGAACAATGCTGGTGAAGAGGGAATCACTCCCTAATCCAAAGAATCCTGAGTTCTACGGCTATGCCGCAGAGAACTGAATTCACTCATCGTGTGGGTCGGTGTCGATTGGGATGAGCTCGTTATCGTACTCATACATTGCAATCTTTAGAGGATCTAGAACGAAGCGAACAGATGCTTCTTCAAGTCCATAAAGTGAAACTAATTCTTCCTTGAACGCTTCACGTAGAACGTCTTCAGGAGCGTTTAGTGGCGCACCCATTCCAATCTGTAGGGCACGTGCACCGATGATTCTTGCTCTTTCAAAGCGGGTGTGGGGGTTCTTTGGTTTGACCATAATTGACACCTCATGCACATGTCGTGCGAAGTTTGCGACCATCGTCTCATTCTTGAACCCTGCGCATCAAGCGGGATTCTTATTCCTCTTCATATTGCGGAGTACTCCGCATGACTTGGAATAATTGGTATGTTGCAGGTAGGGATATCATCATCAATAGTAGAGTGATGATAACAATCGTAGTTCCGCTAATGGCATCGCCTTCTGTTCCAATACTGTCAATGCCACCGTCTGGGATGTAATCATTGGCAGGCATTGAAGAGCCTGAAGCAAGCGCTATGTAGCCCGGTTTTGACAGGACAATGACCAGTAAATCACCCTCTATGTCAACGGTCTGAGTGGAGGAGTAATTCGTGTGGTTAGTTACCAGATTTGTTTTACTTTGGTTTGCACTTATCGTCCAAATATCAACAGTCATGTTGGTGAAGTTACCGCCGATTGAGATGTTATCTCCAGTCAAACTCACGTTTGTAATTCCTGAATAATTTGAATCATAATCCGAAATCAGAGTGTCCAACTCCCTTGCCTGTGTTGGTCCTGCAAGGATGTAGTGTCCATCAACAGCGACGGAAGGATAGCCCCACAAACCGTAAACTTCGAGGAACCTGTCTTTAGATTCCTGTAGCCAAAAATCGTCGCTTGTAGACGGCCTGTGGCTTACGGTGATTACAGTATCATCGGTCATGTTTCTCAGTTGTTCTTCCACCTTAGGACATTCATCACACCAATCTGCTCCAAAATATTCCACAATGTGACTTGGTCTAGAAACACAAGTCTGATTTTCTTCACAGTTCAAATCGATAACGACAACATCTGCGACATATCCTTCTGAATGTGCTCCTTGTATTCCGTGAGAGCTTGCTAAACCGGGTAAAAGCATGAGACTTGCAAACAAGCCGGCTAGGAGGGCTGCTCTCATATTGTCACGCAAGAAGTACAGTTTGTTAAAAGGGAGCCTTTGTCCCCGTCGGATTAATGGAATCCAAGTGGTACCGACGGCCGTCCTCACTGCCTCTCGCAATTGCGATTATGGCAATGATGATCATCGTTGTTGGTGGTACAATCCGCATCTATGATGCTGGCGAGTCTTGCCCTGATTGGCCACAGTGTTTCGGAACTTGGGGATTCGATGTTTCAGAGGAAGACCAGGGTATTTGGTATGATGAAACAGAGGAATATGATAGTAGGGGTCCAGAAAAGAGGTATACCACTTTTGAGATATTCATAGAATGGATACACCGTGTTCTAGCAAGCCTAATGGCCATCCCTGTATTAGCAAATTTCTTGATTATTCTCAAACGAAAAGAACTCTATGGAAGTTCATTGGTGAAGATATCTTTCTTCACAGGTATTCTACTAACCATACAAGGGATAGCAGGTGCTGTGACAGTCAGATTTGATAACGCAGACTGGTCGGTTGCTTTACACCTAGGATTGGCTTGCTGTTTCGTGTTCATTCTATTGTGGCAGTTCTTTGCAATGCGAAAAATTGAGGGCGCCAAGTGGAAGGTATTCAATGTACCAAAGGCGTTCAAGGACAAGGAATTCAAGAGGTACAAACTCCTAACAGCCTCGATTTTCTTGTTATTGATTCTCGGAGCATGGGTTTCGTCTTCACCAACTGGAAACATGGGCTGTTCTGTCGGCTTCCCAGACGGTTGGCCAAAGTGTCAAGGAGATATTCTTCCAAGTCTAGACAACAGCGGAGTGCTTGTTCAAATGGTTCACCGTATCGGTGCAGGAGTAGTTGGTATTGCACTAATTCTGGGAGTTATGAAGTTCAAAGAAACGGCAAGAGAGTTCGCAGTGAATGAAACTTACACCAAATGTTTGGACGGTGCGTGTGCTCTGTGGCTAACCAATGTCTTCGTGGGCGGCTTGTACGTAGTTGAGGCTAAAGTAGGTGATTTCCCGGAGGGATTATCACTACTACACCTCGTCCTTGGGGTTGCGAGTTTCCTAGTAGCGTCGGTTGGACTGATGCTTTTGCAAATGAGCGAAGAAGGTGCCGAGGATGAGTGAGAAGCCCGGCATTATGACAACATACCTCCAACTGATGAAACTCAGAGTCGTAATATTGCTACAGATTACGGCGTTATGCGCAATAATAGCACATGATCTGATGGTTCGAAGTGATTCAATTAGCGGGGATAGGAGTTGGTTAGACACTCTAGAAGCTTGTGTTGTAACTCTTGTTGGAGGAACACTTGCAGCTGGTGGCTCGAATGCAATTAACATGGTCTATGACAGAGATATCGACCCTAGTATGTCAAGGACGAGAACGAGGCCAATACCAAACGGTTGGATTTCTCCAAATCATGCACTTGTGTTCGGGATAATAATCGCACTAGTTGGAAGTGCAATATTCATTCCATACCATTGGAAAGCAGCATTTTGGTCGCTATTTTCAGTGCTATTCTATGTATTCATTTACACAATTTGGCTCAAAAGAAGGACTCCTCAAAATATCGTAATCGGAGGAATAGCAGGTTCCACACCTCCTCTTATTGGATGGATTGTCGCTTCATCGAGTACAATCCCTTCAAACCTGAATCCCTTTGACCTGGGCTCCCCCGTGCCTTGGATGCTTTTTTTCCTGATTTTTGCTTGGACACCACCTCATTTCTGGGCACTAGCTCTCTACAGAAGTGGGGAGTACGGTAAAGTTGGAGTGCCAATGATGCCGGATGTCAAAGGACCAGAGAGGACTCTAAACGAGTCAAAGATCTACTGCATTTTGTTATTCTTAATTGGCTCTGTTCCTTGTTTTTGGCCTGGTTCAGGTTTGCCTCTAGCATGGGCATTTATCGCAGGTTTTCTCACATTTTGGTATTCGATTTCAGTTTGGCGAATCGACCCGAATGAGGAACTTGATTCAAATGGTAGAATGCCACTAGCATTTGCTTCTTTCATGCGGTCCTTGGGATACCTAGCATGGATGTTTATCGCATTCGTTTACATCGTCGCAGTACCCAGTGAATATGTCTGGTACTTCGCAGGCGCATTCATCCTTGCTGTGCCTATAATAAACGCCCTTGCTATAGGTTGGAAGGATTCAGCAGGAAAGAATCGAAAGGTTCTGAATGCAGAGTAATCATGAACTGAATAGGCCGCTCCATTCGCCGTTTTCCCAGCAATCAGCGCTTGCAACGCCATCAACTGAAGTGTTGCGCATGTAGAATCTGATTTTCTCGTATCCTACGTGAGGAACAGGCGATGTGTCAACAACATACATTCCATTCTCATAATTTATGGAGTCAATATTCCATTTTGCGCCCTCATCATCGGGGAAATGATGCAGTCCTATTGCCTGTATGTTCCTGTAAATCATTTGTTCTTCAGGTGTTGCTCCGGCTGGAACGCCACCACCTCCGGTTAGTTTTTCCATAATCCAATTAATTATGCTCATAACCGTAACCGAGCATTGAGGCCCTATAGTTGTCTTGATTTTAATCGGATGATTTTCAACAAAAAACTGAACTAATTTTTAGATTGATGCAATCAATCCAAATTTACGGTATGTTGGCTCAAAACTCATATACCGCGTTGTAGTAATTATTTCGTGCAAGATGGTGACCATACTCTTGATAATGTGATTGTAGGAACCTCATTTGCACTCTATTTACTAGCAGGAATAGTAAACAGCCTTCTTTTGGTATTTTTATCTGCAACTTTGATCTGTGTATACCTAGCTGTTAGTGGATTTATGATATTGAGAAAAAATGGTATTGAGAATGAGAAAAAAAATCCAACCGATGATGAAGTTCGAACAATCAAGAATTATGGAATACCGGGGCTTGTGTTTGTTCTTTTTGGCGCTCCATTTTCCTTCATTGGTCTCGCAGGAATTTACGCTACCTTAATTTCCATTGGAGACCTATTCTCAAAACCAGTAGGGTTCATAAGTTCAATTGACTATTTTATACACTACTTTGGATTCTATGTTTTCGCTTTTGCAGGCCTAGGGCTCCAGTTTTTGGGATTGTTGTGCTGGTATTGGCTTATTGAATACAAACTAAAGTCATCTAGACTAGAGGCAAATCAACCCACAAAATGATTGGTGTGTGGCGCGGCGAGGGGGATTCGAACCCCCGTGGGAAGACCCATCGGATTAGCAATCCGACGCAATGGCCAGGCTATGCGATCGCCGCAGGCATTCGCCCCACTTTGCTATTTGAGATAAAGCAGACGGTTGAAAATTTCAATTAAAGAAATCTTGGAAATCTTCGTCCAAGTCTGCAGGTTGATTGCCCTTGCGTCTTGCAATCACTCTCTTAAGTCGACTTCTCTTCTTCAAAATGATAGGCAGACCAATGAAATTGATTAGGACAGTTATTAGCAATACGAAACCAGCGATTTGGAAGTTTTCTACAGTAGTATAGTCTTCGAGTTCTCCAAGCCATTCGACTCCATATGGAGGCTCTTCTGGAGCTGGAGGCTCCGGGATCAAATGTTGGTTGTACTGCCAGTATTCGTCTTCAATGTACACACGCTCAACGTTCTGTGATGGATAACTGACGAGAGTTTGCTCGTTTCCAACTTGGTCCATCGGTGTCAAAATGTAGTAGTATGTTCTGTATGGAGCGATACCATCGAAGTCTGTTCCGTTCTGAAGGAAAGTACCTTTTTCTCCTGGAACATTTCTCAATCCGGTAGCAATTGGTTCGATGAATCTCACGTCGACATCGTTAGGTCTCGCTTCTACTCTGTAGAGATTCCAGAGGATTTCTCCATCTGGTTCATTATCTGGCCATGTCCAACTCAAAGTTAGTTCGTAGCACTTATTCCAGTCAAGATACAAATCATGGCAAGAGGTTTTGTTACTGAATACTACGGATGAAGAAAATTGACTTACAGATGCTACAGGGTCGATTGCATCTCCACAGGTAAGGCCGGGCTGTCCATTGATTAGAGTCACCTTTGCATTCAGGTAATCTGGGTTTCCTGTACGGTCTGTTGGAATTAGCGCATAAGATGAGCAAACACCAGTCTCTAATTTTCTCTCATCTATCCATGATGACTCTGTTCCAGACAAGGTTGCAGATAATGCTCCCTGCATTAGCCCCTCCCACACGAATTGACTGGATGTCTCTTCGGGATTAGGGAAATATGTAGATGCAGTAATTGGACTTGTGACTCTGTATATCTTCCAACCTCCGAAATAAGGATTGTCGGTATCACCTGTAGCATTCCAATCCAGTTTCATCTTTCCATCAGGAAGCAGTGTTATCACTGGATTTGAAAGATTGATTTCAGGAGATGGTAACTCCCCAACCATTAGCAAATCCATGTTTTCAGTAATATGGACTCTGACTGTATCGTTGTCGATTAGTTGGAAGTAATCATCAGTGTCTAAAGCAGACCAATCTGCAAAAGCAAAGTCATCCAATTGATGCACTGCAATGGAATCTCGAGGAACGTTGTCCGGAATTAACTCAGACAAATTAAGGTCAAATTCCATCCAGTCCATTCCAGCAGTTGCCTCTTCGGTAGTCGGTACAACATCGATTGAGATTCGTAGTAATGCTTCAAGTCCTGGACCTGGGCCGTAATTTATCCCTGCTACAGGATAATCGTATTCAGCTACACCAATGGCATGAGTTCTAGTAACTGCTGAACCAGTAAGCCAATCTCCAGTGCTGATGTCTGTGCTATTGAATATGGTAATCAGTGATGTTGCAGTCTCTCTTTGACTTGTAGCATCAGTAACCCTAGCGGAAATGTAGTGGTCACCTAGACCTAATTGACTTGCAGGAATAGATACTGTTCTGCCTGCGCCTAGATACTTCACACCTTCTTGCCACCATGTAAAGTTGAGTGGAGAAGCCGCGGTTGGTGCATTTCTAACGCTCAAAGTTATGTTGTCTGCCGTATTGTAAGTTCCGTAGAAGTTACTCTGTTCGATAACAGGTTCAATATCTCCGCGAACAACCTCTGCATCAACGTTCAAAACATTGTCAGCAGGCTTTGCATCAAGTCCTTCGTTGAGGGCCTCGCTGACGAATACTTTCAATTTCTTGTCACCGAGGTGGTTGATATCAAAGACACATTCATGACTTTCAGAGGGCTTAATTTCGTCTGGATAGCAATCCTGCTCAGAGTCAACTTGTTCTGCCAAATCCATTACTGAAAACCTAACGAGTGGTTGTACAACAGAATGGTTACCTAGGTTTGTGACGGTTACTGCAACGCTATTGTCTCCATAGAAATAGTCTGCAGAAGTGGGTACGTTTTTCGGGTACATCGAAGTAATCTGTAAGTCTATGGTGTCATCAAAAATTACAGTTACTGATTGCAAATCGTTGAACGAGTTCATGTCTCCAAATGGTGTTCCAATCGAGTTGATAATTCCGAATTCAAGTTCGAATACGCCCTCTGTATCATGGTTTAATGCTGGCATTCCCCTAGTAAATTGGACAGTTCCCCAATCAGGTAAGTTTGTGTAAGTAATTGTGGAATTCGCTTTCTCCAAACCGTCTTGTCCGATCAATCTCCAACCTAAATCCGCTTCTAGGCCACATGTGCCACATGAGTTCACAATCCCGCTAATATCCATCACGTAGTCTGTGTCTGTGTTTAGAATAACTTCGCCATCATATACCGCTAAGTCTTCTAATTGTTCAATTGGGTTCTGAACCTCAAAAATTACGTCTACAAGACTCTGTGTTAGGTGAAATGTGTAGACTCCTACGTCGTTTGAAGGGTTTGTGTCAGAGTCTATAAATCGGTATACTAAGGTGAAGGTACCTTCGTCCCCATTTGGTGAAAATGTACCTGGGAATGTGTAATTTACAGATGCGCCAACTTGTAGTGGTTCGATTGTTCCAGCACCGTAGTCTTCTCTATCATTGAAACATGAGATCTCATTTTGCACTCCTTCGCAGACAAACCACTCAATAGACCTGGCTTGTGTATTGTAAAAGAACCCGGAATTTTTTACTTGCACTTCTAGGTCAACAGAGTCCCAAGAACTCATACTAAGGTTGTCCATTGGGTATATTGTAGTGGTTATTTCATAATCCCCACTTACATTCGCAGAAGCTGTCGGGCTAAGCGCTATTCCTCCTAGAGTAGAGAGCAACAATAGTCCAACCAAGCCGATACTCTTCTTGGAAGAGTGTACACTGGATACAGCATGCGCGCTGGACATCATGTTGTCCTACCATCCGTCCCTCAAATAGCAATCGGTGACTAAAGTCTGTTTTTGGTCAATTGTGAAGATTTAGCCAAATTCCAGCGACACCCTCATGACCGTTCTTTCACTCCCGCTAAACATGCTGGGGGGCAATTGCACTCGTAATTCCGCTCAGGTTAACGAAGAGGGCGTTGTAGCAGTTGTAGAATTTCTATCAGCATTTACGCTCTTCTTGATGATACTCACCGCGTTCATGTCGCTAGCACAGTTGGAACTAGGGACTAACGACCCTTACTCTGACCTAATCGATAGGTCTGCAGTAGACGGACTTGATAGATTGACAAACGGCGAGGGATGGTTTGTTCCTTACAATGATGGAGTTAGGGACCAAGCAAATTCGACAAAAGAATGGCACCAAGTTCCTGTTGTAAATTTGTATGAAGGAGTGCTCCAGCCGGGTATTGTTAGCAATGGTGTACTAGATTTAGATAGGGTTGAAGCGTTGTCAAATGTGAGCATTGAAGCAATGACAGGTGGCTTAGGATTGTCTGATGACCTTCAAGTCAGACTACTAATACAAGTAGAGAGTTCAAATGAAAGTGAAAGGATAGGTGAAGTGTTGTTCGATGGAGGCTCTGACAGGTCAACAGCCACAACATCTTCTGTCGCAAGTAGAACTTTCATCAATGGAAATGAGGTTATCTCTGTTAGTCTAGAGGTTCACGATGGTGGCAAAGCACCCAAAGTTCTGAGAATCACCGAAGTATCTCCTCGTCCTTCCGGCGGTTCACCAGAATGGATTGAAGTTCAGAACTACAATGGCTTCGCACTGTCTCTCAAAGGGTGGTCTTTCGAAAGAAGTGGGACCGCCGGCTCAAGTGACTATCTCTACAAAGAGGGAGTCGTGCCAGGAGGAGGACTAGTCCTCTTTAGCGGTGATCCTGATTCACAAGTAAAAGGTAATGCTAGCGTTGTCTACGACTTAGGCTCTACAGGGTTCCTCGGAGTAGGCTCGGTTAGCGGTCTAGACGACAACTCCGGCAGGCTTCGCTTGCTGTTCGCAGAGGAGGATGAAGGGGTGGGCACTCAAGTCTGTAGAATTGACTGGAACCCTGCGACCGGTATCTTACAAGATAACACACTAATCTGGAATGGCGGCCCTCCGAGCCAAGCTAATTCTTGGAACCTTTCCGATTCGCCAACTCCCGGCGAAGTCTGAATGAATTTAGGGCATCGTTCATTTAGGTCGATTGATTGGGGTTATTGTTACCCATGCAGCCTGCAACAATGTACACTCGGGACCGTTGTATCACAGGTATCCACGGTATGGATGAAATTCTCAGAGGTGGAATACCGTACGGCTCCACTGTTTTAGCAGCAGGAACCTGTGGTTCTGGAAAGACGACATTGGGAATGGAATTCTTGGTGCGTGGCGCATTAGCAGGAGAAGCATGTGCGCATTTCACAGCAACAGAGCCGAGTGTAAAACTGCTTGAGAACATTAGACAGTATGCGTTCTTCGATATGAACATGATCGACTCAGGTTTGATCAACGTATTCGATATGGACGTTTTGTATTCGTGGCTTGGTTTGGACAAGGCCTCCTTTGACTTAGATGACGTTCACGCATTAATCAAGGCGATTGTGGACATTGTAAACACAATTGGTGTAACAAGACTGGTAATCGACTCGGTTACAACACTTTGTTACAAGATTAAGAGCGAACAACTCATCAGAGATTTCCTGTTTACACTCGGGAAGAAACTAGCAACCCTTGGTTGCACAACTATTCTGATTTCTGAAATCACATCTGCAACAGAAAACGCTCACTGGTCATCCTTCGGTGTAGAAGAAGCAATCGCAGATGGAATTATAGTAATGGGTGACGTAGAGAGAATGGGTCACCTGCTAAGATTCCTTCAAGTTGTAAAGATGAGAGGTACTGCACACAGCAGAGCTAAGCATGCAATCGAGTTAACTCCGCTCGGAGTAATGCTTACCCCGATGCTAAAATGGGGTGCTGTAAGTGATAAGACCAACAGGATGGGTGTTTGAAGATGTACGAATTAGACCAAAGAATCGCAGAACAACTAACTGAGGTTAGCCTGAATTCTTCTATTCAAGTACGCTGTGGTAACTCAAATGCGTTTATGGTGACAGCATCTACAATGATTCCACTCATGCAGATGTTCGAAATGGGCGGAGTATACATCTGTGCAACTCGTGGAGCAGTTGAGATTATTGAGGCGTTTGAGGCGATTGGTGTAGATGTCTCCAACATTCAGTTCGTGGACCTAGTTTCCTCAGGTATCCTAGGAGGAACTGATGTTCCATACAACAACATTACTTTCGTCGATAGCCCAATTATGCTCGAGAGTGTTTTGCTGAGAACACTGTACATTCTCAGAATTGCAAACACTGAGAGAAATTTCGTTCTAATAGACTCAGTAAATGCACTAGCGATTTACAACGAAGAAAGAATGCTAGCAGAGTACCTCCACACATTCATCAATACCTTCCGCCAAAGAGAGGTTCTTTCGGTTATCTTGAACATTCCAGACCAGGTTCCGCCAACGGTTTTGTCAAATCTTGACCTGTACTGCACAGATTTGATTGATAGAGGACAGGTAGTAATTCACTGAGGAGCTGATTAGATGAGTAAGCAGATCAAGTTCAGCCCTGATGATGAGGAGTTCTTTGGAAGCGTTGGAAGTTTCGGCGTTCCAAAGTTCGACAATGCAATGAATGGAGGAGTTCCTCGTGGCTTCCTCGTTGTTGGTTTTACAGAAACTGGTTCGGGTTCAGAATTATTCGCAAAACAATTGACTTCTCCGGCAGAAGAGCCAGATAACACAATTCTGATTTCCACAAACGAAAGCCAACTAGAGATTGCAAGAGTATTCAACAAGTACAAATGGCCGACTGACATTGCAGTTAGAACACTTGGAGAAGAGTACAATGCTAGGGTTCTAGAAAAGGAATTGCTCGCAAGTCGCTATCGACTTGAAGGGTTCAAATTACCAGATATTCAGCGTCTAGCTCAAACAAGATTCGTCGATGACGACACTCAAGATTTCCTTACAGAAATGACCAACGAAATCATGGCAATGGGCCCATACTTCCGTGCTGTTATTGATTCTCTTGATTTCTTTATGCAGAGAGAAGACCCAAGTCGTGTTGTTGCTATGCTTAGAATGATGCAGGCTCACACACAGATTCACCGTGGCATTCTATTCGTGACGGTCTCAAATGACACGATCACCCCTGCGATTAAGCAGGAAATGGCTGCAATAGCAGACATGGTTTGTGATTTCAAGGTTAGAACAATTGGTTCTGATTTCGAAACCTCGATGATTGTATCTAAGTTCAGGAACGCACCTGAAAACCTGTCAATCATGGTTTACAGAGTTACACCTGAAGAAGGAATTACTCCAGAAACTGTCGAGCGTATCGCTTAGTGCTAATTGGATGTTGGATTTCATAAAAATCCGGAGTTCTGTTTAATAATCAGACTAGTTTATCCCTGCCTATGACAAACACAAAGTCTGCAGCAGTATTATTCGGATTGATTTTCATTACGAGTTCTCTAGCAGGGTGTCTCTTTGACGAAGACCGACCAGCAATCGAATTCTCGGAGTGTCCGAGTTTTTGGCACGTAGAATTCTTTGACTTGAGTGCCGATAGATTCAGTTCTTGGGATGGAATAGTAGAGTTTACCGATTCGAATGGAAATACCGAGAAAATAGAATTTTTCTCAAATAACATGAGGTACGTCACCTTAGATGATTCTCTAGAATGGACCATTACATACACCTTTTACGAAGATGATATTGGTTTCATAATCGCAGGTGAAAGGTATGGAGGTAACAATTTCGATGGTCAAACAGGGACAATCGAGGTTGATCTGGAAAGAACATATCCAGGAGATTCAGAAGGCAACGGTCAGATTTCTTTCTCTGCGTGCGCTGACTCGGATTACCAGATTGAATTCATTGATATGAGTGCTGATGAGTTCAGTTCCTGGGGCGGTGTTGTTGAATTCACGAATTCAGATGGAGACACATACAGTTACGAAGGTTTTTCTTCAGACATGAAGTATGTTAGTTTGGATATGTCTCTAGACTGGGTAATGAAATACACATTCTATGAGGAAGATATCGGGTTCATTTACGAAGATAGAGTCTACGGGACAGATAATTCATATGAGGAATCTGGAGAAATCCAAATCAACTGATGCACTGATTTAACCCACCCAACTCCCTTCAAACAAAACCCTGTTGAATGGGTACCCTTTGTGTTGGCTTACTCAGGTTTGTTGGCTTTGAATC
>DAYA01000052.1:2150-4153 GCA_002506705.1 Euryarchaeota archaeon UBA550 | reverse complement strand
TAATTGGTGGAAAATCTTCCCATTTGGCTTTGGGCTAATTTGGCTAGGAGGTCTCCCATTAATCATCACGGTCATCAAATTCTTCAAGAAACTAGCCAATCCTGAATATAACCATGATTTGACAGGAGGTCAAATGCCAACACAACCAACAGCAGAATCAACAGCATCAACTGCTGCTAGGTCAGTAGATACGAGGCCGTCATATGTTGAGGCAGAGATAGGCTCAGAACCATCCTCGGGACGGGGAGCAATATTTGCCGCAATATTGGCTATTTTCATGCTTATTCCAGGCATAATACTGCTAATATTTGGTCTCGTAATGGCAGAAGGCTTCATTGAAGGTGAGGGGAATTCAAGTTATACTCTAGAGATAATTGATGAAGACGGTTTAGGTGACCGAGGATTCATTATATTCATTCAAGGAACTCCGGGTGATTTTAACGGCAATGGAGTGCATGATTATTGTGAAAATGTCATTGTGAATGCTAATCATTCGGGAGCCTTGGCACCGTCGGCCGGATGGTATAACGGGGTGGATGAAACAAGGCAAGTGTTCGAACTTGAAATTACACAAAAAGGCAGTGGTTGCGATGCAATACACTGGCCGAAAGAAAAATGGCAGGATGATACTCAGTTAGTAAAAATTGGCAGAGCATGCTATGGTTGTTTGGCAGGGACCACGACAATTACTGCAGAATATGCTAACGAACCAACAAAACCTGCTGGTATGTGGATACAAGATGGCGAAAAAATCCATGAATCCACTGTCTTGACAATCATTGGAGGGATTTTTAGCGGAATTGGTGTATTGACTCTCGTTGGTTTAGCAATAATAAAGATAACAAAATCCAAAGCAGCAGCGCAAGCGGTTCATGATGTGGAAAAAGACCTAATCGAGATTATTGAATCGCATCCGGGTCAACCGGTACGTTTCAAACTAAACGACCCCCCTAAGGGGAGGGATGCATGGGTGGGCATCTATCCTGCAAGCACTGGCGACCAAGAACATGGAGGCCGCTGGCGCTGGTTAAGAGATATTGATGTGAACAACGCCACATTACCTGGACAATCTGCAGGCAAATGGAGTATTCGCGTATTCAAAGATGGCGGATATAAACTCCAGCATCGCATAGATTTTGAGATTCAAAGTCTCGATCAAAAATCCGCTACACCAGCCCCATCCAAAGCCATAGTAGAAGGAATGGTGGTCTTCAAGAGTGTACATGGTAAGTACCTGAGTGCCCAACCTGACGGGCGTGCCGAATGGAACCGAGATAGAGCAGATGCCTGGGAATATTTCCATCTTGAGAACCGGAAAGGTGGTAAAATCACTCTCAAGGGTGCGCACGGCAAGTATGTGTCAGCACAGCCTGACGGTAGCGTGCAAATCAATCGTGAGGCTGCTCCACTAGGTGGCTGGGAAGAGTTCACCGTCGAAACGCATATTATCCAACCAACGGGTTCAAGCGGCTACGAAGTCGTCCGTTTGAAGTCCATTCATGGCAAGTATCTGAGCGCACAACTCGACGGGCGTGTTGAATGGAATCGTGACCATGCGCCGGACGGTGGTTGGGAAGACATCGACATGGAGTATGTAGAGAGGCAGCACCAAGGCCATCATTGTGAAATCAACATCTTAGAAGCGAGGGCTGGTAAACCAATTCGTTTCAATGTGAACAATAGGCCAAACGGTAACGAAGCTTGGTTTGGCTTATACCCTGTGCAAGCGACCGACCACGAGCATGGAGAACAGCACAAAAACTGGATGTATTTCCGAGACGTAGGTCAAAAGGAACTCTCACTTCCAGCCAAATCAGCCGGCAGGTGGAGCATCAGAGTCTTTTCAGATGGTGGGTTTAACATGATCAAACGATTGGATTTTGATATAGTCGAGATTGATGAAAAATCAGCCCAATCTGCCAAAAAGATACAATCGGTGCTCAGAAAAACCAAAGATAAAGCAGACACCGGTTTCTGGAGTAAAGCCCTCGACAAGGAGTGAA
>DAYA01000052.1:0-1739 GCA_002506705.1 Euryarchaeota archaeon UBA550 | reverse complement strand
ACCCTCTCTGCGACCTCTTCGTCTCTTAGGATTCTTCTGTGGCCGAGCCCTGCAGTCAGATGTAGTGTGGAATTTTTCATGTTTTCATGCAAAGCGAGGGCAATTTCTTTCAGCGCCTCCCGATCATCCGCGCAATGAATAATCATTGTTTCCGTTTCAATTTCTTTAGAGAACCGGTCCAAGCCAAAGTCCCCGGGGTTGACACCGTGTATCGACTCAGCAAGACCAAATAACCTGTCTGCATAGTATTCCTCATCCAACCCAAAAAGGCCGACGAAGGTCTCGAACATCGGTTTGATTTCATAGATTCCAGGAGATATTAGAACCAGTTTCTCGCAACTAGCTCCGAACCTTAGAGCGTTGAGTGCTGCTACCCCTCCGAACGAGTGGCAGACAATTCCATGATAGGGGCCTCTAGATTCCGTAATCTCAGATATCAGATCTGTAATTTCTGGTAGGTTTGTAATGCTCCTACTTGACCTTCCATGGCCCGGAAGATCAACAGCTGTGATGTCGTAACCTCTTTCGGAAAGCAGATCTATTATCCGGTAGAATTGGCTTGATCTCCCGTTCCAGCCATGCACAAAGAGTACCTTATGTCCATCATTTGGAATCCGATAAAGCATGATTTCCCTGCTCGCAGATTTCGTGCGAATCTTTTCCTGTTCGGTCTCGTTGTAAAAATCGGCTTCTCTCGGGGGAACCTTGAATTTGATTGGCCCGCAGAAAATCCTCCAAAGGAAACGAGTTGCTAGGCCCTTAGAACCGTAATCCAATATCCTTGCGAAGGAAGTTAGTAACCAAGGTAACTTGTAATGTGCAGCGACCGATACCTTTCTTGGCTCCATGAAAGTAAATAATGAAATCAGTATATCATTTATCCCAAATGAATATCACAATTCCCAGAATACCCCAAGGAGCGATACTCCTGAGTGTGTACTGAGAATATACATGGATCAGGATTCTTCTGGCCGCTTCTCCGGTTTATGGGAAACTGTCATGTCATCTTCCTGTTGTATGCTGAAGAGACCAAAACCAATCCTGCAACGAAAACCACGCCCAGTATCGCTACGCAAGTCATAGTTGAATCTAGAGGGTTAAGCGTATAATTTTTCGTGTAATCTACCACTCTAGCCAATCGGCATGTTTTCCAGCACCATCGCCGCCGAAGTCAACGAATTCAACTAAACAAACCGACAAAGCTTGCTATAACGAATACGAAAACAGACAACAAGGACCCATGTGCTAGTCCGAGTGCCCTGACTGGGTCAGAGCGGTAGATTGTATTTCCGTATAATAGGAAGCCGAGGCAACAAGCGAAGAACGCGGTGCTAGGGTCCCTGTAACCATCAGGCTTTTCGGGGCAGGGTGAGGAACCGGGAAAGCCGAAGCCTAGACATCCATTTTCAATCTCGTTATTGTATGACCACATGGCTAATGGGAGAGTGATTGCAACAGGAATTAGGAATCCATGAAGGAAGGGGTACCCGAACCGTAGTGTGTAACTAATCACATAAGCAAGATATACAAAGGGGATTGCTATTATCCCGATTTCACCAATCGGAGTTCCCCCGAGGAGAATCATGGTGACGGAATAACCTATGATATTCCAGACACTGTTAAAATGGGAATAATCGAACTCTATCGACTCGTTCTCAGGATCAGATGGATTCGGGGATCCCATTTGTGGGATGTTCCCCCCTCTCTCTTCGTCAGCTGAATCCTTGAACTGATCACCG
>DAYA01000038.1 GCA_002506705.1 Euryarchaeota archaeon UBA550 | reverse complement strand
GATGATGTGTGGTTGGTTAGCGGCGGTGGTTCTGGAGTAACCGCTGCATCGATTATCGGTGTAGCAAACGCTAGCAAAAATGCAGGAGCAACCTTCCTGCTACTCGGACGCAGCGGGCTTATCGAAGAAACTTCACAATGGCTCGACTGGTCAGAAGAGCAACTCAATTCGAGGAAGATGGCACTCAGAGAATCACTGATGGCTGAATCTGAAAGCGGCAAGGTCACGATGGTAGAATGGAATAATGCTTGGATGAAGTTGACCAGAAGTATGGACATCTACCGCACAATTAGCGAAATAGAATCAACAGGTAACAACGCGGAATACCATTCTGCTAACGTCACTGACTCGGGTGCAATTAGCGCCGCAGTTGGTGAAAGAATCGTGACTGGAATCGTACACGGCGCAGGATTAGAGGAATCCAAACTTGTAGCAGACAAGACCTGGAGCACATTCGATTTAATTGTCAGAGTCAAAATTGATGGTTGG
This sequence comes from Euryarchaeota archaeon UBA550, assembly GCA_002506705.1. Lineage (GTDB taxonomy): Archaea > Thermoplasmatota > Poseidoniia > Poseidoniales > Poseidoniaceae > MGIIa-K1. The sequence goes on along the minus strand of DAYA01000038.1, from coordinate 7,464 downwards.
AAGGCATTAACCTCCTGTGCAACAGACTCACTGAGATTCGCCTGTGCTTTCACTAGCGTTGCTGGAAGGTTCGGAAACGGTGGACAGACCGATTATGCAGCAGCGAACTCGATTCTCGATGCAGAGATGGCACGCCTAACTGCGAATTTAGAATGCAGAGCAGTGGCAATCGGCTGGACAGGTTGGCGAGATGTTGGAATGGCAACACGTGGTTCAATCGAGGCAGTATTCGAATCAGCAGGCATCGAAACTTTGGCTGTTGAAGACGGAGTCGAGATATTTGTTGGCGAAGCACTTGCGGGTGGAAAGAGGCGAGTCCTTGGATGCGGTTCTCTTGGTTTGATGGACCGCTACGATTCATTCAGAGATGCACCATTGAAACTTCCAGCAGAGATGGCAGCAGCTATTGCAGACCCACGAAGGTTCCCTCTGATTGACAAATTAATTTCATTGGATGAAGGTAAGTCACTAACTTCCCAATGCACCTTGTCTGTGAAAGACCATCCATTCTTGAGCGACCACGCCATCGATGGAGTGCCCTATCATCCAGGCGTGATGGCTATGGAGATGTTTGCAGAAAATTCACTGCTATTGCTTCCAGGCAACCATTTGGCTGGATTTGAAGAGGTAACATTCGGTTTGCCTATCAAGATAATGAAAGGTGCAATGACAGTTCGTGTTGAGGCAGAATTAGTTTCTAGCGAGGGTGATTTGAGTTGGGTAAAGTGTAGACTTGTATCAGACTTGGTCAATTCAAAGGGCGAGGTATTCGGCGAGCCAAGGCTCCACCACGAGGCTAAGGTTAGGCTGGTTGCAAGTAGCGAAGACATGACACCATTCCTTGAGAGTGAAGTGAAGTCGCTCCCAGGAATTGGCACACCTCCAGACGGAGAACTTCAGCACCATTCCAGTTTCATCTACCTCAGATACTTCCACGGGCCTAGATTCCAGTCACATGGCGGTGTACTGCGTGGTATTGAAGGCGGAGTAGATGGAATTGCACTGATGAGACATCAACTACCTACAACAGATCAATTTGCCCTTGAAAGTGATGGTGAAGAGGTATTGCTCGAGGCATTGCCAATGCTAATCGAAGCAGGTTTCCAAAATGCTGGATTAGCAGCAATGGAAAGCGACGGATTCTCAAGCCTACCAATTGGAATTGAGTGGTCTACTATGCTAAGAGTTCCCGAAGCCGAAGAAAAACTCAGAGTGCGCTCAGTTAAGGTCGCAACAGAAGATGCAGGTGTTACCGTTCACGACGTAGTCGTTGTTGGCGATGATGATGCGCCTGTACTGTCTCTAAAGGGATTGAGACTCAAGGCAATGGGTGAAGTCCCGGAAGACCAGAGATTCACTCTATCGAGGTGAAATAATGGAAATTATGGGTCCACTGCAGGGTCCCAAGATGTTACTTGCAAGAATGCCAATTCAAGAGTGTAGCAGCATCTTCTCTGAAGATATCCCTCGAGCTACACAAAAGCGCCTAAACGACCACAACTCCGGACGCCTTCTACTTGAGAAGTGCGTTCAAGCATGGGGCTTACCTCTGGATTCTCTAGAAGTGCTTCGAACTGAGCATCGCGCACCCTACCTCTCCTGGATAAGCGGCGTTTGGAAAAATGAGCCTCTACCCGGGATCAGCATAGGCCATTGTGAGGATTGGGCGGTATGTGCATTGGTAGAGCCAGGCTATTGGATAGGCATCGATGCTGAGAAAAAAAATCGCCAGATTCAGGCCAACGCATTTGACATGATGGCAAAGGATTCCGAGTTAAATTTTCTAATTGAAAATTCAAAAATGGCAATTGAAATCTGGACTGCCAAAGAGGCGGTTCAAAAAGCCGAAAAACTCGGAATGCACCTTAATCCTCGAGACATAATTTTGGAGAATTATCAAGTCGAATCTTTTGTCCACGACGACCTATTTGTTTCAGTTTCTTGGAGAAAGGCGGGACAAAATCCACGAACAGCTGAAGACGATTTGTTGGAGAAAACAGCACAGGCAATGAAGGATAATCCAGACTTCAGCGTCGGTTGTAAAACAGTAAGAAATAATCTCTAACAGAGTATACACTCTTTGATTAATGATAAGTTCGGAGGAGTTGCTATGGACAAAGGCCTGTGGAAGTGGATTTCATCCTCTGCCATTGTAGCATCCATGTGTTGTCTACCGTCCGTTGTCATGGTGATGTTCGGTCTCGCATCGGTCTCCACTGCCGCTGCCCTCTCCGATACTCTCTATTGGGGAAAAGACGGTTACTGGTGGTTTAGACCCACAGTTCTAGGTATAGCAGCGATTATGGTCGCTATCGGGATTGTTTCCTACTTTAGGAATCAAGGGGTCTGTACATTGGATGACGTAAAGCGAGAGAGACAGAAGGTGATCAACGTCTCTCTGCTAGCATTTACAATCGCAATTCTTGGATACCTTTTCTTCAACTACGTTGTGTTGGAAATTCTAGGAATCGCTGTAGGGCTTCCTTGGGAAGACGATGCGTTCTGGAATTAGCCCTGATTGGCGATTTCCCATTGTTCCAAGATTAACTCCTCGTCATTTGCTTCTGAGGATTTGCCTTTCCAAGATATCTCGCCGGCTTTGTTGACGAAGATAGTTGTACCAGGAGATGTTATTCCCAATTCTTGACCCTCTTTATCTCCTAGAAGGAACTTGTAAGATGTGAGGTTAGTATTGGCTTCATCACCTTCATCATCGTAAGCATCTGCACTGTCATGCCAGTCTTCGAAACTGACTTCTGAGCCATTATCGGTTGACATTACCATCACTGGCAATTCAGATTGCGCATCCCATATTGTGTGCATGAGATTGAAACAAGGACTATTGCACCACTGGGCAGAGAAGACAACAATGTATGCCTGGCCATCCAATTTTGTGCTTGACCAATTGGTGCCATCATCGGTTAACTCATCCCACTCTGGGAATAATTCAACCTCTTCTACATACTCCCCTCCAGACGAGTCCTCCTCGCTGCTATCATCGCTTGTACAACCAGCAAGGACCAGGCAGAAACTCAACAGCAATACCAGAAACTCTCTACGCATGGAATCACACCGCAACAGACTGTTTCATTAATCCTACGTCTTAATGTCACGCTTCAATAAATAAGTCTCGCATGCGTACGCTCAGCCATGCGAAGAATGCTGGTATATTTGATGCTGATCGGAATGATTGCAATGTACGCATCTGCAACAGAATCAGATCTAGATGGCGATGGAGAAACCGATGATGTTGATTTAGACATTGATGGTGACGGATTGAACAATACAGATGACTCATGCCCGTTAGTCTTTGGTACATCTTCGATGTTAGAGTTCGGCTGTCCAGATTATGACGAGGATGGGATTCCAGACCATCTTGATTGGAATAGAGACGGCGATGCTTGGGATAATGATGAGGACGATTGTCCTATGGTATCGGGTACCTCGAAATTTGTGTTGAAGGGCTGCAAAGATATGGATGGCGATTTCATGCCTGATATCTATGACGATGATGCGGATGGAGATGGAATACGCAATGAAATGGAGAGAGCAGCTTCAACTGGTTTGGTAATGTATGACCCTTACAATTTCAATTCAAAGCCATCTGATGTAGATGAAGACACAATTCCTGATGTTCTAGACGATGATGCTGATAATGATGGAATCTCGAATACCGATGAGATTGAAGCATCTAGGATTACTGGTGAAAATTACGATTGGTTAGATGAAACCTTGACTCCACCAGACTATGACGGTGATGGCTCCCCTAACGCCCTAGACGAGGATAGCGATGATGACGGGTGGCCAGATGATGTAGAACTTGACAGAGGCTCTGACCACCTCGATGAAAATAGCAATCCACATTTGATGTATTTTGGTGTTGATACCGGTATTTTCTATGGTGGAGGATTGACATTTTATGAGGGTTATACCGATGATGCACTGGAAATTTCATTATCCAGTCTGATGGACATTGTCTTCGAAGAACTTGTGATTCTGCTACTCTTAGTTCCGATTTACGTCGGACTTTTCCTTTCACGTCGCAAGATTTTCAACGATTTAATAGCAGATATTGAGTCCACAGAAGATTTAGACAAATTGGGCAATATCGAAGAATCAGCCAATGAATTGGTACGCTCAAAGCAACTCAAGGTATACCACGGACTTGTGCTAAGGAACCTAATCGAAACAAGAGAGAATTACCTCGAATCAATACATCCAAATACAGACTGCGAAGAATGATTTTTTGTGTAGGCGAGAATATTATTTGCTATTTCTTTTCAAAACCAACACTATCCTTTAGAAAGTCGCGAAACAAAAAATCAGAAATCGCAGATTGGATCAATAATGACCCTGAGATTAGTTCCGTTTGGAATAAAATTACTGGGGGCTAGTTGCTGATTACCCAGAAATAAATCCCAGTGAGAATCGCCATGGGGATTACGTAGGATAAAACCCGAATTAGGATGGATTTGTTCTTACTTTTTTCATTCAAAAACTCGCTTTCCTCAGCGATGGAACTACCTGCTGCAGCAAATAATTCTCCAATAGCATCAACCATAAGATCACAGTTCGTTCATGTTACGAATTTCAGGTGTTTGGTCTGCAATGATAAATTCAAGCATAGCTGCCCACATCACGAATTCCATACTCTTTTCCAACTCTTCTTGGCCACCGACTTCCTCAATCATGTTGTCTAGAGTGTCGGTTGGTGAATGGTATGCAGAATAATCCTCATCATATGCACCAAGGTGGAAGATTGTCTGCGCACCTAACTCTCTGAATGTGACGTGGTCTGAGCGACCGAATGTATCCTCGTGCACATCGAATACTAAGTCTGCATGCTCATCCCAGTGCTGGTCACAGCCAGCACCGTACGTACCATCGATTCGCAGGTCCATCGGTGCTTTCATTACGTTACGGTGGACGTGGTCCAAGACTGATGTAATTGCAACATCCTGCACATCAGGATTGAGGTCAGGTCCAGACCATGCATGGTAAGGGAATGGGTCGCCTACTCCATTTTTCTTGGCTGGCCAAGACATACCCATCATGTCCATGTTGATGTAGAATTCAAGCTCTTTGTCATGAGGTAGGCAGTAATCACATTGGTTGTTTGCGAAGGCGTTTGAGCCACGTAGTCCTTCTTCTTCGCTTGACCATAGTGCTAGGAAGGTGTCACACTCGAATGTTAGGTCTGCAAATGCTCTTGCATACAGTAGCATGGCTACTGTTCCTGCGGTGTTGTCATAGGCACCTTCGTATGTACCACCGCCAGGAGGTCCACCCGGAGGTGCAATGTCCATGTGTCCACCCATTCCTTGAACGCAGTTGTCATTTCTTCCCTGCTTCCAAGCGATAACGTTCAGACTCTCTGGTTGGGCTAAGTTACCGTGGTCCGTGACTCTGAGTAGGTATGTTTCGTAACCTAATCCCTCAAACTGACCTTTGAAGTACTCAGCAGCTCTCTCAAAGAAACCGTTACCTGCCCCCATCCACCGGTTGACATATCCTCCACACTTTGTGGTGTCAGTACATACGCTAGTGATGAAATCGATTTTTCTAAACCATTCTTCACCGTTCACAATTGGTGTACCTTCAGTGATTGGTACCTTGATGATTTCAGATTGTCCATCATCCGCCATGAATGTGATATTAACTTCCGTAACGTAGGGCGTTGTTAGGAATTGACCGTACACTGTATTATCCTCAACCATCACACTATGGCTAACAACGTAAGTGCCGTTGATGAAAATCATAACATCTGGTTCGGTGGAGATTGCATTTCCTTTTCCTTCCAACGTAAAGTCGTGGAATTCACCAGAGCGTAGGACTGCATTTTCTGGGTCAACGAAGTCGATTTGAAATGAGTCCTCAGGCACAATTTCTGTGGCTTTCTCGTCACCAAAGCACCCTGCTAGTGGTGCGATAACGAAAAGGGTGGTTAAGACGAGGGCCGATATCCTGCGACTCATGCGCTTCGCGCATATTGCAAACAACTTGAACCTATGGGGCTCTTGGTGTGCTATATTCAGTGTTCAACAAGTGCAAAACTCTCAGAGAATATCAGCACCGTCTTTGTTGTAATTTGTCATGAGTGTAATTTGTGTGATTACCGGAGGGAATTAATTCATGTACTGTCTTTACAATAACATTCCCATGAAGAGAATCAAAACTCTGCTGCTTGCTTTGATAATGACAACAATGACCCTCTCCGGATGTATAGGCAACTCCGATGTAGAAACATCAGAAGGAGATGACGTTGAACTTGGGGAATCGCCTGATGATTGGCCAACCTACTACGTCCAATCTTCCGGGGATTTACCAACATGTGACTCAAGCACATTGGGTCGTCTTTACTACGTTGAAGATGATGTAAACTTCCAAGCCTGCATGTCAACCGGTTGGGAAGTAGTTGATATTGGAGGAGCAAATTCCAATATCGTCCTGAACCAACCTCCAATTCTAAGTGCCAAGGTATGGTCTACATCAGGAGGAGAAACGTATGGTTATCTTGTAGATGATGGAGATGGAACCATGTCAATTGCGTTTATGATGGAATGGTTCGCATATGATTTAGACGGTACAGTCACGTCAGTAGGCATAGATCAGGATATGGATGGAGTTGTTGACATCACCTTCCCATCAAATTCAGGTGCAATAGATAGTCAATCCTCAATCCAACTCGCAAATGGTGACACATTGAATGGTGGATTCTTAGCGCCTTTGGAAGTCGGCACATCATATAGCAGGATAACCGATTTCACGGAAGATGATGAGTCTCCTTTGGTCGAGTGCGGACTAATAATTCAAAAATCATTTTTTGTTATTGCATCAGATGATTCAGGTGCCTCAACAACAATTCCAATTGTTGCTCCTCTTAATCTCAATGTCGAGGGCAGTTACAGGGCTGTAGATGGTCTCGAAGTACAAGAAGAACTGTATCAATCATTATCGATTCCACAGGCTGATTTGGATTGGTTGACCGGTCAAGGTTCTTCAACCTGCCCTACAGGAGTTACATTCACAGTAGTAGACCATCCGGATTCTCTCACAAGTCAAGGTGGCGATAACATTGCAACTATCACAATTTCTAATACAGCCGATTGGTCTCACTGGAGTGACAACACAGATTGGGGTGAAAATTGGAAAGTCGACGCCTATTGTTTCGATAGCAATGATCAATACACAACACGCATTGAAGCTATTGAAACATTTAATGGAGCAGATGAGGACTCTCCGCAAGATGGTGATACAATCTCAATAGTGGATAATACCAATAATAATTGTGATTCGAGTCACGACCGTTTACAGTTGTATATCAGAATGGACCAGCATAGGGAATCGATTTCCATTGTAATACCAATCTCATGATTAGTGTGGGAATTGCGTAATTTGGTTTTCACTAGTTGGCCTACGCTACATGATGTAAAGTGTAAGTTTTGGTGAAAAAAAACATTCGCT
>DAYA01000028.1 GCA_002506705.1 Euryarchaeota archaeon UBA550 | reverse complement strand
CAGTATCCACAAGGGCACTGGGATTTTCCAAAGGGACACGTCGAGGAAAGTGACGCCGATAGGCGGGCTACCGCAGCAAGAGAACTGAAGGAAGAGACGGGAATTTCAGATGCGGTATTCATAGATGATTTCCAATACAGAACAGCTTACAACTTCCGACATAAAGGAAAGAGAATCGACAAAGAGGTTTTCTGGTATATCGCGGAAACTGAAACAATGTCAGTCGACATAAGTCATGAACATAGAGAGCATCTATGGCTTGAATGGGATAGCGCAATGTCTCAACTAACTCACGATGAAAGCAAAGGCGTCTTAGCGGCAGCAAAGCAGCACATGTCAGAATTAGGCAGATTGTGAAACCAATTTCTCAACTATCAAGTTGGTCAATATCTAAGTGCTAATTTGGTTTACAAGTGTTATGTTTAACCAAATGGCATGGTCAAAGCCACACACTTGGCATCAAACTCTCTCATCTGAAGACTCTACTATTTTAGAGAGGTCGGTTTCTATCGGATTCTTCGCAGCCTTAACCGCTCTGTGTGCTCAAATTGCATTCACTGTACCGTGGACTCCTGTTCCTTACACTTTCCAAACCTTCGCTGTCCTCGCAACTGGAGTTTACTTGAGGAGAAACGACGCATTCCTTTCCGGTTGTATTTACTTACTAGCTGGAGCAATAGGTGCTCCGGTTTTTGCAGAAGGCGGAGATGCTCTATTTTCTGAAGGAGCATTAATCGCTAGCGGCGGTTATCTACTCGCTTTCCCACTTGCCTCTGCTTTGGTTGCGGAAGGACTAGACCGCTCAAGAACTGCGGGCATCGCTGATTTCAAGGCTCAACTAATCTGCTGGTTTACAGCAATGATACCTGTGTATTTGATTGGTACACTATGGCTTGCTGAAGCATATTCAGTTGATTTCGCACAAGCCTTCGAATGGGGTGTTGAACCATTCTTGGTCTGGGATGCTGCCAAAATTGTTGTTATGGCAATCATAACCACAAAGGTTTGGTCTTACAATCAAGCAGAGAACTAATGTGTTAATTGTGGTGAGAATTCATGAACGATTGGGTCTACCTTTTCTTGGCAATTGTGTCTGAAGTAATCGCTACTGCGTCACTAAAATCAACCGAAGGTTTCACCAAACCTATACCCTCGATAATTGTCTTAGTCGGTTACAGCGCAGCATTTTACTTTCTTTCGCTCACGCTTGATACCATCTCCATAGGAGTGGCATATGCAATATGGTCAGGGGTTGGAGTCGCTACGATCACTGTAGTCTCTTATTTCCTCTATGACCAAAAAATAGACCTTGCCGGTATACTAGGTATAGGATTAATTATCGCAGGAGTAATCGTTCTGAGGCTATTCAGCGAGAGTGCTATCGAGGCTTGATTTTCTAAAATCCGCCTAAATGTTGGCATTTTGGCGCCGAGTCATGTCTGCTGTACCTGCCTCTCTTTTACCCTTGGGAGTCCACAAAGTCTCATCTTCACCAAGCCTTGCCGAAGTCCATCTTGTAAGCACGAAAATCCAGTCTGACAATCTGTTAACATATTGAAGAGATAAAGGACGCATCTCTTCCTTGATTGCAACCATTGACCTCTCCAGTCTTCTTGTTACTGTTCTAGCAAGATGCATAACAGCGATTGGTCCTGTGCCTGTTGGAAGAATGAAACTCTCCAATGGATCTAATTCTTCAATCCACGCATCCATCTCTTCACATAATCTGTCAGAATCTTGTTGATCGATAAGTTGCATGTATTCTGGTATCTGGTCAGGTGGGCAAGCTAACTCTGCGCCTAAGTCGAATAACTCGCTCTGCATTCTGCCCAAAGCGGACCCACAGACGTCCTTGACCCGCCTTACTGTAATACGGGTTCCACCATCGGGGTGAGTATCAGGAAGTCGGTTCACTTCCATCAAAATCATGCCTATCAAAGCGTTGACCTCGTCGCATGTTCCTACAATTTCTATACGAGCATTGCTCTTGGAAACTCTACTACCGTCTACTAGTGAAGTTTCGCCTCCATCTCCGCCGCCGGTGTGAACCTTGGTGATTCGGACCATGCCCCTCCGACATCATGCTTCAACAAGAGGTCTGCGGCCATTAATTCCCGTATCTAGCGGATGCCACCACTCGATATCCTCCTCACCTTGAGACCAGGAATACAAGACAAGATATCCGTCAACAACGCCGTGCCATTCTAGATAACCAGGGTCAAATCCTGCGATTCTAGCACCTGTTTCTTCAAGAGCATCTCCGAGGAATTGCCATTCTTTAACGAGGTTACCTAATTGGTCTGCAACCTCAGCAACATGCTCATGGTGAGGAGGTAATTGTTCCACTAAAACCTCTAATTCTTCTGTGAGGTCATGTGCCTGGTCTTGCAAGCATTGCATTGCGATTAGCACTTTCTCAGCCATTGGCAACTGCTCTCTTGCTTCTTCTATCGTTACAACCTTGCAACCGTCTGGTAATGCAAGTAATGCCATCTCATCCAATAATTCAGTGATGGACATAGGTTGTCCTGCAAGTGGTGGAGGATTCCATTCGTTCTGCACGAAAGGCTCACTCAAACTGAGGCTTATTCAAGCCTGCGGTGAAACATTCTCTTGGGGAGGTATTTCTTGAGTAGAAACGCTGAAGCGATTCACGAATTTTCCCCCAAGTGCTAATGCCAAGAATCCCCAAACAAATAACTCGATTCCGATAAGAACCCAAGCAAATGGCCCCACAGAGCTCAATAACGTGTTCGCATCATAAGGCGCCCCGTTGAATGCCATATACAGGCTTTGAGAGAACAAAGAGGCTCCAAACCAAATGAATACTGCGTACCAGCACATGGTTGAGAAAGCCCAGTCATCTCTTTCGGTATTATCGCTCATAGTAATACATATGCATGTAACCTATTAAATGAAACCCCGTTTTGATTCAGAGAGTCTTTATTTGCAAAAAATATCACTCTTCTTCCAAGTCCGGAGAGAGTTTTGATAGCGCATTTTCAATTGCCTCAATCCATTCTTTTGCAACGGCATCCTCACCGCCGGATTCAGCAAGTCTCTTTGCCCAGTGTTCTGATTCTTCTTTATTCTCCATGAATGAATGAATCCGGTGTAGCGCTAACCAAGCCATTGGATTGAGATGCTCTTCTTCCAAATCCCATGACTTTTCGAAACATTCTACTGCACCGTGAGGACCCGAAATTTGTCCTCTTTCAAGAGCTACAAGGCCTGCCTTGGACCAAGCGAGTGGTAGACGTCCAATTAACAGCCCTCGGAATACTAACCATGTTTGACAACCTCCGATGACAACAATTGTTGCAAAAGCTGCATATTCTTCGAATGCTGAAAGAGATTCCCACTGATCTGCCATCATTGCGGTAGCTGAGACCGAAAAAAGTACACCTGCGAATGGTGCAACAATTACCTCATCTCTGGAGATCAGCATATTGTGTACTCCCCTCACTAGACCCAATGAACCGTAAATTAACATCACAAACAGATGAACTTGTACGCCTGTAGGACGAGGACCGGTCTCTCCAATCAGCAGCAACAAGGCGATTATCAGGAGAGTCACGCCATATCGCTTGGAAGGACCTGGAAACGGTTGGCGGCCGCTCATTAGAATCAGAGTAATCGCAACTGCGAACTCCAATAGAAGAAACCACCAATTCTCCATGTTCTACGGGTGTGGCCTACTACTCTTGACCTTTTGTCATGATTTGTGATAAGAACTGCCTCGTGAGATTTCGTGCGCTCTGTATAATTGCTCAATCAATAAAACCGTAGCAAGTTCATGTGGGAAAGTCATCTTGGAGAGCGATATTGATTGTTTTCCATGCCCCTTAGAGAAGCCTTCTGCCGGACCGATTGCGAGATGTACATCCTCGGTAGAGATTATCCAATTTTCAAATTTCTTTGAGAATCCAATGGACGTCATTTCTTCTCCGCCTTCATCTAAAACGATTACAGAGGCGGGTAACTTTGCAAGATATTCTTCACCTGAAAGTTTGGAATTATGAATTTCGATTTTTACTTTTGATCTAATTCTACTTGAGTAATCATCAATCAGATTACGCATTTTGACGTTACTGGGACTTCCGTGCAGATGAACAATCACTCGGCCCATGCTTCTCGGACGCAGGTCGACCCCAAGACTATTGACATTGAACTCAAGGGGCAGGCATGAGTTGGTGGCCGTTCAAGAAAAAAGAGCGACCTCGGCCTATCCCCGACGTGATTAGGAGAGACACTAGGTCATGGTTGTCCGATTTGCAGGAAATCTGTGAGAGAAATTTTGATGCCCCAGAGGAAGCGAGAAGGCAAATCCGGCAAATGGCTGGAGAATGGAGTGATGCAAACCGTGAAGGTGTTATGGAAGACTCACTCCTCGAAGGTCTAAACATGCGCGCATACAGGCTACTGAACTGTACAGATGACGAATTTTCGAGGTGGTTAGACGACCTTAATTTCTGGAAACCTGGCTGGAGACCTGAGGGAGTCAGAGAGTCGGATGAATCATGAAGGGGTGGCATCCCAGCAAGAATCATGACGAACGTTGGGCAGTTGCACATGCTGTACACTTGTCCCTTCTGTTGGAAGGTACGAGGTCTGCTGGAACACCTTGACATACCGCATGAAAGAGTGCAAGTCAATCCAATGAAGCAGAAGAAGACCCTACCTAGTGCTCCTGAGTGGACAAAGGTCCCCGTATGGGTTGATTCCAACACCGGAGTTCATGTTGATTCAACACCGATAATGAAGCAAATCGATGCCACCCACAACGATGGTAAATTGTGGGCTACAGATGATGAATCGAGAAGAGACGAGTGGATGGAATGGGTCGACCTACATATGTCAAGAGCAACTATTCCGATTCTGTATGGAAGCCTTGGTTCAGCACTAAAAACCACAACACGTGTTTCAAAATTAGAGAAGTTTGGTTTCATATCTAAGCGATTGTACGCATGGGCAGGTTTCCCGATTATGTGGGGAATCATTGCAAGAAAGCGTGTCAAGAAAGATGGAAGAACTCCGAAGAAATTGTGGCATGATTTGCTAAGTGAATTCACAAACGAATTCGGTGGGAAAACGTTCTTTGGAGGAGATTCACCGAACCTAGTCGATCTAGCAGCATTCGGTTACGTCCGCTCTATCTCACCGTATCCACAATTCTCCCAAATTTCAGACCATGAAGCTGGTATGAACTGGTACAAAGCAGTTGAAGCAACTCTGAAGGTGTAAGCATGGAAATTATCGAAGGGCCGTTTGGCCTTCGCTTTGTGAAAATCAAAGCAACTGATATCTATCTCGGTACCAACAAAGGTGCCTGGGTATACGCCAGTGAAAGACCAAGGCACCGAGTAAATTTGCCGTCATTCATGATTATGGAATCGCCAATAACCGAATCTCAATATTCGAAAATTCTAGGCGAAGAAAACGATTCTGAAGAACTCAAAGACATGATAACAAACGAAGATGTCAAGAAGATCTCTGACATAGTTTCACAGCATTTCGATGAAGAGGTCAGAAGACCTACTCAATCCGAATGGAAGGCATCTGAAGGAGTGATTTCCCTTCCATGTGGGTGGACCGAATTATTGGCGGATGAAGCGACTGGTAACCACAGAGGTGCAAGCCTCGATGGCAGACCAAGGTTAGGAGAGATGATCGGGCCAATGGCTGGACACAGAGTCTCACAGTCTGCACATCCTACCAAGGAGGGAATCTATGCACAAGTTGCGACGCCTGGAGACAGGCCACTACCAAAAGTAGGCTTCAGATTAGTCGTTTCTCCAAATAGAGAAGGTGATGTACCTAGAGTGCCCGATAATGCAAACTTGTCATCAAACATCAGAAGTGAATTATTCTGGACTACAATTCTTGGTATCATTCCCAGTTTCACCATCCCAATTTTGAGAGGTTTCTCCTCATATGCAGTTGATGGTTGGGCTAACTTACTGTTCGGAGGCCTCTGTGCCGGGTTTGTAACCGGAGCATTTTGGAGGCCTAAAAGACCGACATGGGGATTGGATGATGAAGGAAATGTCATCCAAATCAAAGACTAGACCAGTATGATTCCTGTCTTATTGCATCAAGCGCACAAATCGCTGCCATGTTCACAATGTGTCTAACTCCATCCGCTCTTGCCAGGAGCTGTACAGGCTTATCCAGACCGTCAAGAATTGGTCCCGTCATTTCTGCATCTCCTAACTTCTCGAGTAGTTTGTAAGCGATATTTGCAGAGGCTAAGTTTGGACAAATAAGCACGTTCGCAGGACCATCAAATGACATGAATGGATATTCTGATTGAACATCGATGTCAAGTGCTGTGTCTGCTTGCATAGGACCGTCAATATTCAAGGTTGGATCCATCTGCAGTGCCATCTCAATAGCTTCTTCAATCCTCTCTGAGCGCTGAGCTCGACTGCTTCCGAAATTAGAAAAAGATAGCATTGCAACCTTTGGGTCAAGTCCGAATCTTCTCGCAACCTTCGCGGTTTGTACTGCAATATCCGCAAGTGTCTTGCTGTCAGGGTAGACGTTCACTGTTGCGTCTCCAAGGAAAATCAACCTGCCCTTGACTACCATCATGTAACAGCCAATTGCACAATGACTGTCCGCATCGCTACCGATAACTTCCAAACATGGGCGTAATACATCGGCATAATTTCTGCTTATTCCACCAAGGAAACCGTCTGCATCACCGGATTCAACCATTTGTGCTGCAAAGTACGGTCTGCTTTTGAGCAGCCTCTGAGCGTCAACCATTGTCATTCCTTTTCTGCTGCGATTTTCTAGCAGTTTTAAGTCGTAATCTCCAATTCTGCGATCATCGTACCGCGGGTTTGTGATTTCACATTCAAATTCGATATTCAAATCAGCCATTTTCTCCTTGATACTCTCTACATTACCCAGCAGAATTGGTTGGCAAATGTCTTGTTCAATACACTGTGCTGCGGCCCTAATGACCTTCTCATGGTCACCCTCAGGGAAGACAATTTTCTTCTTCTTGCCCTTGACCTGATTGAATACACCTCTCATAACTGAGTAAGACATTCCGAGCCTTGCTTCCAAGGATTCCTTGTAGGCTTGTTTGTTGAAATCTTCCGGCTTAATTGCCGCTACTCCTTCCATAACTGCCGCTTCTGCTACATCAGCGGCTTCCCAAATCAGAACTCTACGGTCGAATGGTTTTGGAATAATGTACTCAGGCCCATATTGCATCTCTTCCCCAGAGTATGCGTGTGCGATATAATCTGGAACTGGCTCTTTTGCCAGGTTGGCCAATGCCTTTGTTGCAGCCATTTTCATTCCCTGAGTGATGTCTCTAGCACGGACATCTAGCGCCCCACGGAATATGTATGGAAAACCTAGAACATTGTTCACTTGATTTGGATAATCTGAGCGCCCTGTTGCGATTATTGCATCACTACGGACCGCTGTGACCTCGTGTGGCATAATCTCCGGTGTTGGATTTGCTAGCGCGAAAATGATTGGTTTTGAAGCCATTTTTGCAACCATTTGTCCTGTCACTAATCCGCCTCTAGAAAGGCCAAGTAGAACATCTGCATCCACTAACGCATCAGCCAAATCTCCTTCAGGACGGTCAACAGCAAACGTTGCTTTGAATTCATTTAATTCGCCGGATTCTAACCTTTTCTTGGTCATGATTCCATTAGAATCACACATTGTGATGTTGCTTCTGTTTACACCCAATGCGACGTAATGATTTGCACATGCAATCGCAGATGCACCCGCTCCTGCGACAACGACTTTGATACTCGCCAAATCCTTGCCCTGTAGTTCTGCTGCGTTGAGTAATGCAGCGCCGGAGATAATTGCCGTTCCATGTTGGTCATCATGCATCACAGGTATGTCGGTAGCTTCCGCAATTCTCCTCTCAATTTCGAAGCACTCTGGTGCTTTGATATCCTCCAGATTAATGCCGCCAAATGTAGGTGCAATATTGCAAACTGTTTTGATGAATTCTTCCGTGTCTTCTGTGTCTACCTGTATGTCGAAAACATCGATATCAGCGAATGTTTTCAACAGCAAACCCTTGCCTTCCATTACGGGTTTTGATGCAATAGCGCCTATGTTACCAAGACCCAATACCGCAGTACCATTTGAGATAACTGCAACTAGGTTACCCTTGGACGTGTAACGGTATGCATCATCTGGATTTTCGGCGATTTCAAGACAGGGATATGCAACACCAGGGGAATATGCTAGTGATAATTCATGAGAAGTGGAATGTGGCTTGGTTGGAACAACTTTGATCTTACCTCTCGGAGACGCCTCATGGTAGTCAAGAGCTTCTTTTTTCATTGTGCGTTCACGCCAATTTTCATCCAATGTTATCTCTCCAATCCTCCTTCGATACGAGAAAGGGTTTGACCTTTGTGTGAGAGAATGTCGCTTGAAGGCTTATTGATGACATAATTCCGTTGACGCGGCTTGTTACAGCCGACGTTTTTGAAAAACATCAGAGCATTCGCTTGATATACCATTGAATTCGGATAGTAACCCATGACCGAGTCTCACAGGGCCGTAGGCCCTGCTAATTCCAGCGCAAAAGCTGTCAATCTTGTCTTGATCATGATCTTGGCATCTTTGGGTCCAATCCTGTCTTCCCCAACCGTCAGTGCTCATGATGGCCCCAACAGTGTAATTTGGCCAATGGGTGGTGATGAAGACACTGGATGGGTCTTACTAAACGCAACTGGTGCAGATCCTGTAAACGGGACACAGGCAAGCACTGACTGGACTCTTGAGTTCGCTCCAGGGGCCATTCTAGGAAATGTTTCCATGGAAATTATGGTCGACGGAACAGAAGGCGTCACCATACAACAGCCTCTGCTATTATCTCCCGATACCGGTCAAGTCCTGTTTGACTGGAGAGGAAATGGTTGGATGGGCCAGAACTTCGGATTTGACTCAGCTAATCCTCACCAAGGCAGACTAGGGCCAAATGCTGACGTAGGGGCAACTGTGACCATGCCTTCTGGTAGTGAAATTACTGAATTTGTCTTGGAGGCGTTGGCACCAGCAGACCCATTCACGTCTCTTGAGCCGGTCGAATTATACATCCAAGATTACGAAATTCATCCTGCAGATGGAAGAATGTATATGGCAATTGGCACTTTAATTCTGATTTTAGATGCTCATTCTTCTCCAAGCACAATCGATTTGTTTGAGATTCAGAACGCTGAAGATGAAGACTACATTGTGGATTTAGAGATGGATACT
>DAYA01000032.1 GCA_002506705.1 Euryarchaeota archaeon UBA550 | reverse complement strand
GGAATTGAGATGAGTGATTATGAAGATATGACAGTTGCACAACTCAAGGAGTTACTAAAGGAAGCAGGACTTCCAGTCTCCGGAAAGAAGGCTGACCTAATTGCACGCTTGCAAGAAGGTGCAGATGAACCTGCACCGGTCGAGGAAGAATCCGCTGCTGAAGAAGAGGCAGACGATGATTTCGATTCCGATTACGAAGATGAAGATGACTGGGACGATGACGAGTACGACGAAGAACACATCGCTCGCCAAAAGCCAGTTCTCTCTGAAGAACTCAAGGCTGCTCTAGCACTACGTGCTGCTCAGAAGAAGGCAACACCTTCATTCCGCAGAACAGAGTGGTTCCGCTACAAGCGTCTATCCCGCTCTGGCTGGAGAAAGCCACACGGTATGGACAACAAGCAACGCCGCAATTTCAAGTACAGAGGTTCCCTTGTTCGAATTGGACACGGTAAAGTAAGCGCAGCAAGCGGTCTACACCCGTCAGGATTCGAGGAAGTTATGGTTCACAACACACGCGACTTGGACCAAATCGACGCAGAAACCCAAGCAGCAAGAATTGGTGCTACAGTTGGCGGACGCAAGAGAGAGAATATCCACGCTCGTGCTGATGAATTGGGAATCAGAGTACTAAACCGCAGGAGGGAACGCTGATGCAGATTACTAACCAAAAGAAAATGGCTGCACAACTATTGAAGTGTGGTGTTCACAGAGTTTGGATTAACCCATCTTACCTTGACCAGGTTGCACAGTCTGTCCAGAAAGAAGATATCCGTGAGGCTATCGAAAATGGATGGATCAAGGCAAAGGCAGTTCAAGGAACTTCCAGAGTTCGTGCTCTAAAGCGCCAAAACCAGAAGAAGAAGGGACGCAGGAAAGGTCAAGGAAAGAGGTCCGGTACTGCAAACGCTCGCAATCCTCGCAAACAGCAGTGGATGGCAACCATCCGTGCACAACGCAGAACATTGAAGGAAATGCGTGAAGATGGAACTCTAGAGCGCTCCCAATATCGCCACTACTACCTGAAGGCGAAGGGTGGCTCTTACCGTTCGATTTCCCACATGAAAGCTCAGATGAGTGTCGAAGGAATCAAAATCGGAGGTGAACAATGATGGCAAGTGGACCAAGACAACGTAACCAATACCGTCGACGCCGCAGCGGTGAAACAGATTACCGCCGCCGTCTGAAGTTGCTAAAGAGTGGAAACTCTCGCGCAGTAGTTAGAATCTCAAACACCAGAACTGTTTGCCAAGTAGTCTCTTGGAAGGCAGATGGTGACAAGGTCGAAGTCTCTGTAACCGGAGATGACCTAGTATCTCGCTACGGTTGGCCAGAGTCCAACTCTCGAAAGAACATTCCAGCATCCTACCTAACCGGGTACGCTCTTGGAAAGGCTGCACTAGCTGCAGGCCATGACGAGGCAGTATTGGATATCGGGCTGGCTGCTAGCACAACTGGAAACCGTGTGTTCGCTGCACTAAAGGGAATGGTTGACGCAGGATTGGAAATCCCTCACGGAGATTCCGCTCTACCTGATGAAGACCGCCTAAACGGTGCGCACATCGATGATTCCTATGCTTCCGTAGTGGAAGCGACCAAGACAAAGATTGAGGAGGCGTTCTGAAATGAGTGATGAAGAGATAACTCAAATGGCACCAGGTCTGGTTCAGGCTTTTGCTGCACAAGAGGAAAACGAAGAGCAAGGTGGACGCCGTCGCCGCCGCACAGCAGCGGACGAAGCGATCTCCGCTCTGCGAACATGGACTCCAAAGACAAGACTAGGACGAGAAGTCATGGCAGGAAGAATCGTAACCTACGAGCAAGCTCTCGCTTCAGGACTTCCAATCCGTGAAGTCGAAATCGTGGACGCACTAATTCCAAACCTGGAAGATGAAGTCCTCAAGGTCAACATGGTTCAGAGAATGACTGACTCCGGTCGACGTGTAAGATTCAACGTTATGGCTTGTGTTGGAAACAAGGACGGATATGTCGGATTAGCAATGGCAAAGGGTAAGGAAGTTGCTCAGGCAATCCAAAAGGCTCTAACCGCTGCAAAACTAAACATCATCCAAATCCAGCGTGGTAACGGTTCATGGGAATCAAGCGTAGGACCAGGAACTTCCGTACCGTTCAAGGTACAAGGACAAGCTGGATCAACTCGAGTCACACTAATGCCAGCGCCAGCGGGTAAGGGATTGGTTATCGGAGAAACCGGTAAGCGTGTTCTAACCCTAGCAGGTGTTAGCGACGTATTGTCCAGAACAAAGGGACAGACTCGTACTACAATCAACTATGCTGCGGCAACATTCAACGCACTAGCAGCAATTAACAG
Organism: Euryarchaeota archaeon UBA550; assembly: GCA_002506705.1. GTDB lineage: Archaea > Thermoplasmatota > Poseidoniia > Poseidoniales > Poseidoniaceae > MGIIa-K1. The sequence goes on along the minus strand of DAYA01000032.1, from coordinate 5,501 downwards.
AACACGTGTCAGCGATTCGCAGAGAGCTGAGTTGTTCATTCACAAAGGGAGGCTGTTAGAATGAGTTGGATTGTTGTAAGAGCACGTTCAGACGTAAAGGTCGAGCGCTCTATTAGAGAAACAATGGGTATGTTGAACCTAACTCGTGTTAACCACGCAGTTATCATTCCTGAAAACCCGCAATACAAGGGTATGCTTCAGAAGGCTAAGGATTACATTACCTGGGGAGATGCAAACGCAGAACTCATCGAGAGGATGATTTCAGAGCGTGGACGCCTAGTTGGTGACAAACCAATTACTGATGCAGACGTAAAGGAAGCAACAGACTACTCTTCAATCAAGGAATTTGCAGCGGCAATCGCATCTGGAGATGCAACCGTCAAGGACATGCCTGAGATGAAGAGAGTATTCAGACTACATCCACCACGTGGCCCAAAGGGTTGGGGTGGACTCAAGCGCACCTACGTAGTTGGTGGCGCTCTAGGACCTCGTGGAGAGGACATTTCGGCATTGGTCGAAAGAATGATTTGAGGTGATTTTGATGAGCAAAGCAAACAAGCATCGAGGACGTTGCCGCACACACGGAAGAGGCCACAAGGCTGGACGTGGTGCAGGTAAGCGTGGAGGACGCGGTAGAGCTGGTATGAACAAGCACCGTGTAATGACCCGTATCAAGTACATGCCCGGCCATTGGGGTATGCACGGATTCAACCGTGACCCAAGCCTAAGAACAGTCTACGTTACCTGCAATGTTGGTGACCTAGAAAGAATGGCAGAAGGTAAAGATTCAATCGACCTAACAGAGATGGGAATCGACAAACTTCTCGGATCTGGCAGAATTAGCACAGCACTAACAGTAACCGTTGAAGAATGGTCTGCAAAGGCGGCAGAGAAAATCTCCGCAGCAGGCGGTTCAATCGAGGGCGATGAAGACGAAGAGGAGTGGGAATGAAGGCCCTGATTGGTTTTCATTAGACTTCTTTAATACAATAACAATTGGAGGAATGTAACATGGGCAAGCAATCAATCCCTTGGGCAGTTGGACTAACCGGTCTTCTGTACTTTGGAATGTTGGGATACTGGCAATATGATGCATTCGAAACTGCCCTATTTGGTTCTGGAAACGCTAGCCAGAACGCAATTGATGGAGCACTATTCGGATTCGGATTTGGTGTCGCATACGTGGCATTCATGATCTGGTGTTTCACCAGAGACCTTCCAGAGGGACTCAAAGAAGTACCAATTATAGGTCGTTTCGGAAAGATGCTGACATGGCTTACTTTCCTTGGAATTGCTGTTTGGTACTGTAGACCAAATTCGATGTACGGCGGGACACATCAGGACCTAGTTGGATACCTGTTAGTTGGTGTCATTCTGCTTGGATTTGGTGCATCTGCAGCACTTGTATGTTTCATGTACAGTGGCGACAAGAACAGCAGATTGTACGCTCTACATCGATTCGTAGATACTTACCCTACAATCACAAAGCCTGAGCGTCACGTAAGATTCAACGAGAAGTTGTGGACTACAACCCTAGTTCTAATCATCTACTTCGCAATGACTAACGTAATGATTTGGGGTCTATCTGGACAAGCACTTGACTTGTTCAGTGGTTTCCGTTCAATCATGGCTGGTGCATCTGGTACAATCATGCACTTGGGTATTGGACCAATCGTTACCGGTTCGATTATCATGCAGCTGTTCGCTGGTGCCAAGATCATCCGCTTGGACTTACAAGACTCAGAAGACAAGGCAATGTACCAAGGTGTTCAGAAACTTCTGGTTCTTCTGATGATTCCTATCGAATCTATTCCACAGACTTACGGTTTCTTGGACCCAACAGAGGCTTTGATCACCAACTACGGAATGGGTTGGGCTAACTTCGTTATCGTTGCTCAGTTATTCGCTGGTTCGTACCTAGTATTCCTTCTTGATGAATTGGTCAGCAAGTGGGGTATTGGATCTGGTATCTCTCTATTCATCGCTGCTGGTGTTGCACAATCAACATTCGTTGGTACGCTATCACCAATGCCAGCAACCTCTGGTGTTGGTTACAGTCTGCAGAACCCACCTTCCGGAACGTTACCGATGATATTCTATATGTTCAGGGAGGCGACGAATGCCGAAATGATATCTCAAAACGGATTCGAAACGATATTGCTTACGCACGTGAACCCAGTTGCTGCTCTATTCTCATCAGTTGTTGTGTTCTTGGTTGTAGCATATGCTGAATCAAGCAAGTTAGAGTTGCCATTGACTCACGGAAAGGTTCGTGGTCACCGTGGTAAGTATCCAATCCGTTTGGTCTACGCATCCAACATTCCGGTCATTTTGATGGCAGCATTGCTAGCTAACATCAACATGTTCACTCTGCTGTTCTGGAACCACCCAACGTTGCAGAAGACGCCGATTCTTGGAAAGGAAGGATGGGGTAGTATGTCCGAGTATATCGGTACCTATGAGCCAGGTTCCTCGACGCCAAGCGGCGGATTCGCTTGGTATTCATCGATGGTTAACGGTGTGAATGATTGGCTGATTCCTTTACTGAATCAGCAAGGCGACATCTATGGCCACAGCCTATGGCAAATTGGAGGCCACGTAATTTTCTACGTCACGCTGATGACGGTTGGTTCGATGGTCTTCGCTAAGTTCTGGATTGATACTACGAATATGGGTTCGAAGGATGTGGCAAAACAGATTGAGCGCACAGGAATGCAGATTCCTGGTTTCCGTAAGAATCCTTTAGTTCTTGAGCGCATTCTTGAGAGATACATACCGCCAGTGACATACTTCTCTGGTGCATTCGTAGGTTTACTCGCTGCAGGTGCAGACTTACTGGGTACTGTTGGTAACGCAACGGGTACAGGTTTGCTACTTGCTGTAGGTATTATCCTGCGTACATATGAGCAGATTCAGAAGGAACAGGCAATGGAAATGCACCCAATGCTAAGGCAGTTCTTCGGCGCTGAGTGATACACCTAATTGTTGCAGTGCAACGGTAATGGAAGGCTGAATCAATCGTTTGATTCGTCGGTTATATCACCACTTGGGTTGCCTTGCTCGGTCTCTGAATCTTCAGTTCGAATCTCTGCGAATATCTCAGTGATCATCTCAGAAACAGCATCGATAATCGCTTCGAACACGTTCTCAATAGTAGATGATTCGTCTTCGGAATCTGCTGGGGCTTCAATTCCAACATCCATGCTGTTTGTGTCGTATTGACAAATCACAGATATACAATTCACACGACGAGAAACCTCTGTGCCATTCTCGTAAAGCACAGTGGTTAGACAGAATTCACCAATCGGTAGGCTCAGCCCATGAATTCTGAAGGCCTTTGCACCGTAAGTTGCAGTCCATTCGTGGTCCTCAGCGATGATGTTGTTACCAGTAGCTGTGTTAGATACTGTCATTGTCACTCTGTAGTCAACTCCAGGTTTTAGGTAACTCACTTTGGAATATGTGTTGTAATTCATGTAATAATCATTGTACCCGATTTGGTTTGAAACAATTGTAGCATTTCTCTCAACAACGTATTGGCATCGAGTTTGTTCATCAATAAAAACTCCATCTTCGTATAACTTAGCAATTGCACAGTAGTGTCCAACTTCTAGACCAATAGATTGTGTATTATATCCCCAGTTTAGGAAACTGGCATTGATGGTGTCATTTTCTGAAATCATAACATGGTCAGTTGTATCATTGACAAGTTGCACATCTAGTGTGTAGTTGTTTCCAAATACCATGTTGACAACGTATGTGTCTACATAGTGAACCATGTGGTAATCGTTGTACCTAATCGCTGTATATTGAATTCGAGGTGGCTCAGGTTCCTCGATTGTCTGGCACGTCCTAACAGTGTTAATCCATTCCCCATCTTCGTATAGTGTAGCAATTACACAGTAATCACCAACCGCTAGTTCATTCCCGTAATTAACGAAGACCTTTGCACCATGGGTTGCATTCCACTCATGGCTTTCTGAAAACACAATTGATGGCGTTGTTTCATTGATCAGAACAACATCTAGAGTATACCCCTTGCCAGGATAAAGTCCAGTAGTTTTGACCTCAACGTTTTGCTTCATTGTGTTTGTAGTATAGATATAAGCCCACTTTGCCTTCGGACATGTAACACAATCAGGATTGTACTTGCCCTGCTGTTCATATGGCTCGCAATCGTTACCTCCAGCATCTATCACGAAATTGAATGAATCCGTGTAAATCGAAGATCTTTGAAGCTGCTGAATCATGATAGTTGCAACATAACAAGCATTACCGTATTCGAAACTTAACTTACCTAATGAGATAGTCATATTATGGCTACTTGCTGTGATATAGTGGCTTGTTAGGCTAATAATTCCTGTAGTATCGTTACTTAGGTATGAGATGATTCTGAAATCTTGGTTTAGATTTAGGCGCATTAGAGAAATATTCCATTCGAAATGCTCCTTGTGAGCCATTTCAATTATTTCCCCTTCATAGGTTAGGTCTGTCATTGCAGATTGGTTGTCTCTCATGTATACAATGGAAGGGACCATGTCTGGCACGCTTCTGCTGATATTTTCACCTAGCATTATTTGTGTGCGATCAGTATTGCCGTAATTTGTACCGTCAAAAGCAACAACATAGCATTCAATTACGCTATTTGCGTCGAAATTTGATGTATCAATCGAAGAACCATTTGCGATGAAGTAACCCCCAGTGGTGTTGATTAATTGCCAGGATATTGTAGAGTGGTCTGCATCTCCACTTTGGTCATAAAAATCGTAACTGCAACTGATTTCATCGCCAACCACCGGGTGAGCTGGCGAGATTTGAACGTTGGAGGTGACAGGATAATCAGGAGGACTGGAATATCCAGTGGTGAAGGTTAGTAATGCAGAAGCAGTCGTAACAAATGGCATTGCAATTACAAAGGATAGAACAGATATCATCACAATTGCTCTTGTTGCAGGATTCCTATTCATGTAATTAAGTAGGCTAAGATAGTACTTATACTAACCAATGGGGTATCACGGGGTCCCATTAATATGTTACAATTGACACTTGTGTAGTGGTCGTATTTTCAAAATCCAAGTATTGATTTGGCCTTGAAAGAAATGGTTTTTGTGTGATTACTTTTCTCATAATTTGTGGCGCAGTCCTCCGTTTTGCCGGCCTCCTTCAACAGTCACCTTGATATATGGGTGGAAGTTGGGCGGAATGCTTGCGTCGTCTGGGACGGCGTTGGCGGCTGAGTTCTTCGGAACAATGACTGCCGCCATCTACCCTGATGCAAGCCGAAGCACATTGCGGTCTTGAGAAACCACGCCCTCCCCAGGGAAAGTGCAAGCTTGAGGCCAGGTAGGTGATTAGTGTTCACGACACAATTTTATTTGTGTGCAAGAATAGAGCAAACTCTAGTGCAACGTGAACCTGTCAATTCATATTTTAGGTCAGCAAGTTAAAACTAACAACAGCGACAAGTAGCCAAAGGATCGAGACAAGAGAGATGCATATCT
>DAYA01000051.1:2108-6157 GCA_002506705.1 Euryarchaeota archaeon UBA550 | reverse complement strand
GCAGAAATTACGGTATCTGCGATTTCGATGAAGGACCCAGCAATTCGATCTGAGCGCCTTACACTGACATTGATGGACGTTGTACACGGTATCGACCTTGACACAAGCCACCGCATGGCTGATGTCGAGCAAGGCCAAACAGCGATTTTCTCAATCACGATTACCAACACTGGTAACGTTTACGATACATTCGCCTTCTACGACCCTAATAGTTTGGAAGGACAAAGTGAATGGATACTTCCGTTCGGCTGGCAAGTTAACTTCCCACTACAGGTCGCTCTCGACCCCGGACAATCGGTAACAAAGAATCTGGAATTGACAGTCCCTACGAGTCAAGACCCGGGAACGTTCGTGATTTATGTCAAGGGTTGGTCTGAAGGCGAACCTGTCAAGTCTATTGAGAAGGGAACCTTTGACGTACTTGAGTTGTGGGTTAACGTATCGATTAGATCGATAGGAAATATCGTCTTCGAGATTTACGATACAAGTGAGATTATTCTCCCTGGCACATGTGCAGAGTACGACCTCAACGTAATCAAGAATTACGAAGCAGGCTACTTGGTATTCACTACTCCAGGCGCTCCAGAAGCTAAGCCTGAAGAAATTGACCTAAACACATGGAGACAAGACCACTGGACGGTATCCATGGACTTCTCTAATGCTCCAGGCCCAAGAGACCCGACTGACCCGAATAGTCCGAGATTATGGCCTGTTGGAACAACTTACACGGTGGGAATTGCCGTTTGCGCCCCGTACAATGCAAATGCCGGATTAGGGCCGGCAGTCACAGTGAAAGCACACTTGGAAGGATATCCACGTGTAGCAGACTCAGTAATCCTATCAACGAACGTAATCCACGTCTTCGACTTGGATGCAGAAGTTGAGATGACTGAACTTGAAGTAAATCCAGGTGACACTTGGTTGATTCCTACAACCGTTACCAATGCAGGAAACGGTCCTGACAGGTACGACTTGAGACTTGGTAGAGTTTACGAAACGCAGAGCCAAATCGATGTACTATGGGACATTGATATTCCTAGATCGATTCTTACAGAGTTGACAAGAGGAACATCACAGACCGTTGATATCACAATCAATGTGCCAACACAAGTTCCTGCAGGAGACTACACAGTTGTGATTCAAGCATTCAGTGAAGAAGACTATCCTGATGAAACAGGACACAGAACAAGACTGCGTGATGAAATCATGTTGCAGATTACAGTGAATGAATTCTATGACATGCAAATTAGCATGGACCCATCTGTTGACAACGCAGTCAAGACAAGCGCTCCTGGAAGAATTGTTGAATTCGTAGTGAATGTAACAAACGCTGGAAACGTTCCAGATACACCGTCACTACACAACCACACCTCTTCCAAGGATGGCTCCACAGGCAACCTTGTCTGGAACACACTTCCAGGAATGGGGGCGCTTGGCGGACCAGATGGCTGGAAGGTAGAGTGGAAGATGGTAGACTTCGTCGGTGACGTTGTAGTCGAAACCGAGTGTTTGAGAACATCTTCTACAGAGGCAGAGTTCCCAGACGATACATGTGTATTCCTTGAGGATATCAACGAGTGGAGACTTCCAGAGATGGACCCATACACCACACACACAATGGTTGCAACAATTCACATCGCAACCGGTGCTAAGTTGGATACAAGGAATATCGGATTGAAGGTTACCAGCATTGCAGGTAATATGGATAATGACGGAGACCACGATGACAGCCCAGAGTGGACTGGCGATCTGTTAGACACAAACGAATTTATTGTAACATTGAGACTACGTGCACCAAACTTGGTGATTTCAGAAGTTTCTGTATCAGAAACAAGCAACGAAGTTGACAAGACAATCCCGGTACGTGTAGTTCTACAAAACACTGGAAACGTCCACGCAACCAACATCGAGGTTGTTCTGTGTGAATTCAGTGAAGCAGACGATGAGGTTCTGAAGGAAATCAGAAAGAACGGATGTCCAGAAGACACAATTGTAATGCGACAAACTGTAGGCGCTCTACTTGCTCCTGATGCAAGTGAAGATGCACAAGAAATCGAATTGTATCTGCTGTACCCAGTGTCTGCAGGTTCACACGAAGTAGTAGTAGTGGTAGACCCGTCAAACACGATTGTTGAGGTTAGCGAATCAGACAACCTGAAGGTTGTAGGAAGCGAACTATCTAGCGGTTCTCCATTCATGGACGTAGCTGGTGAAATAATCAATGATTGGGCACTTCCATTTGGTGTTCTACTTCTAACATGTTCACTGTTCGGTGTACTGTACCTGGTAGGCAAGGGTCGCAGAGCAGATGTTAAGAACAGACTAGCAGAACAAAGCAGTTTGATTTCAGTTCTAGAAGACGAGAACTGAGATTGCTGAAGGCATTGACTTCACTGCTCAGCAGTGGGGTCAATGCCCAATGCTGCCCACCATGGCAACTCAATGCTTTGGGGCGCAGCTATGAATTGGCCGCTTCTTTCAGCAAATTGTCTGATCATTCTAACTCGAACTTCGTCCATGAGTTTCTCACTTGCTTCAGCACCAAGCTTCAACTCTCGGGCGAACTCTTTGAAATTAAATTTCGAGCCTGGAGATTCCAGAATATTGTGAATCATCAGGCGCTGTTCATATGATTCGAAATCGTTGTCTACCGTTGAAGAGACTCTTTGTTTGATTTGTTGATGCAGAGCAATCAACGCATCTCTTTCTCTATCGAGTTTTTCAATTGCATCCGAAATTGTTGACAAATGGTGAGCACCTTCTCCCACACCGATCATCTTCCTTCCACTAACAACCTCTGCCACCTTTACCATGTCTCCACTAAGTTTGTTTGACAATTTTAGCGGGCCACCAGCGGGTAAAACCCGCTGTGTACATTGGAATAAATCGGGACCGAGGTCGATACGAATCGAAATCGCTTGTTGCACAGAATAGATGTTCTTTGGTGGACCGCCTTTGTTGCTAGCAACCTTCATCTTCACAACAAACCCTACCTTTTCCAGCATACCAAGATGCTTCATGACCGCTTGTTGCGATATACCGATTTGCTTGGCTAATTGAAGGGGATAGTGCGGTTCACGCACCAGCCTCTCAATAATCGCTCTGCGCGCTTTGTTTTGGAGAATTCCGAGGGCCTCATCGAGGTCAACCATGACTTCACAACCATTGGTTACCTAGCAACGGATACCTATGAACCCGTCGCATTAGTGTTACGCATCAGCCTAATTCATCTCTCAACCAATCACTAGTCGTATCATCTACAAATTCGTTGGTTTGATGTGGCGTATACCCCTCGTCTCTCAACTCAGTAGATTCGATGGCCTCCACAACTGCGTCAGGTTGCTTTCCTTTGTCTCTGATTAATTTGTAGGCTTCCAATTCTAAATCGGACAACTCTCCATCTTCGTCTAGGTCTAAACGCTCCCAAGCCGCCTTTGATTCAGATAATTCTTGCAATTCTTGTTTCAGATTATTGATTTTTTTGGATGACAATCCTATTTTCATAAACAGTAAGAGGACTACTATCCCAACAATAGGCAGGAACATGTCTTGGCTCAATCCACCTGATTCGAGTAGCTCTACCCATGATGCGCTTTCTTCGGTTTGTTCGCTATCACCGCTCACCGGTTTCGTATTTTCAGCATTGTTTTGATTTTGATCACCTTGACTTTTATCTGGGTCAGCAGGGTAGGCATCTGCATTATTGCCTACTCCGTCTCCATCAGAATCTATCCATTCGGTTATGTCATTAGGAAATGCATCTATCGCATCGTCATAACCGTCGCCATCCGAATCAACCAATAGGTCGCAGTAATCAGGTAATCCATCATTATCGGCATCAACCAAATCATCTCCGCCGGGGCAAATATCGGCATTTTCTCCAACATCTCCAGTCGAATCTACAGTTGTAGTATTCCAATTCCAACCATCATATTTTGTGTAGATCAAATCTCCGTTATCCTCATCATAATATGCGATATGTGGATTATTAGACCGTCGAGGTTTATTGTGGTGTATTTACCTGTGTCGCCGGCTTCTGCAATGTTTTT
>DAYA01000051.1:0-1767 GCA_002506705.1 Euryarchaeota archaeon UBA550 | reverse complement strand
GCATATTTCCAATCGATGTCATCGACTCTTCAATTTCAGCATTTAGCTCTGAATTGAAAATAGTAAAATTGGTTGAAGAGATTAAAATTCCAACCAAGACAATCACTATTGCTTGACGCCTCATCTGCTATCCCGAGGATTTGCATGGAAATAACAGTCCACGCTGGAATTTGAAGTTACGATTCGTCCCAGCTTTTCCAAGACTCGTCAGTTGGCGGGTTTTCATGCGTGTATGAGCTGGCCTTGTTTATTGAACCGCCAGTTTTCTTAGGAACTTGACTTCTTACTCTTGTGTCAGCGTCACTAAATGGACTCGGAACATTTTCTTGTCTTTGTTCCATTTCGGGCACTTCACCTCGGACGAGTTTGTACAGTTGATCAGTAGTCAGGATTTCCTGGTTTGAGTTCATTTCTCTTTCCAACGGGTCCATTGCTGTGACCATCTGTTGCTGGGTAAGTTGGACTTTGGAATCTTTGCTTTTGTTGATTGAAACAAGTAACCAGCCAAGTGGGAAGAGAAGTCCTCCAATACAACACGTACCAAGTACAGCCCATAGTCCGAAGTCTCCGGCCATCTCAAACAATACATCTTCTGAATTTGTGAAATATAGCGGGTTTTGGCAACTATCCTCTTCTTCACAATCGATAATTACCAGAACTTGAGATGTCTTTTCGATGTCCAGGGTAGTGATTTTAGAGAAATCAGCATCCCCACTAGATGCTTGGAAATCACTTCTACAATCCTCTGACACTTCGCCTGCTGCAGACCCACCCTCTACATATTGGAATGTGACATCATAATCAGAATCATCTCCTTCAACGTTTACAACCCAGCATCCTGAACTTAGATTCAGTACAGTATTTGTCTCCGAATCAGAGTCAACAGTATACTCAGACATTTCTCGAGGGTCATAATATTCCCTGAAGTCATCGAAGATAAATGAGAAACCGATTACCCCTATGAATCCCAATGCAAGACCCGCTATCATAATCCGTCTTGGCCACGGAGAATGCTCAACTGCGGGTTGCATGTTTGAGCCTAAACGGCTATCTAACTTCAACCAAGCGGCTTCACGCTAATCCCATTTCACCTAATTTTTCAGGGAGATAGGTGTCCGTTACGAAGTCTAAACCGTATTTTGCAAGAGACTGCTGTTCAGCCTTTTTACCGATTTCAAGCATCATGTTGATTTGGTCCTGCCACCAACCATCTGCAAATCTTGGGTCGGATAATTCAGCGTTGAGGGCTTCGATATCCTTCTTTGACAAATCGTCTGATGGTAAATCGTAGGCAACGATGTCGTCTGCAGTTATTCCGAGATAAGATGCAGACGGAGTTGCTAGGTATTCGGATATGTGAGCGGTCTTAATAGCTCCATATGCAATGGAAGCAAAGATTCTGAATGACCATGGGTCACCGTCCAGGAATACAATTACTGGCAAATCCCATTCTTCATTCATGCGTTTCATTATTCTGCGAGTAGAGCGAGCTGGCTGTCCTTTCAAATGAATTAATCCACACTTGTACTCCTCATCAAATCCGTTTTCGACCAATCTATCGAACATACCACCGGTCTCGATAGCCATCAAGAAGTTAACATCATGCTCTTTCAATCGTATCTTTTCTACTTCGACATTGTAAGGAACTCCATATCCTGAATCACCAACATCATCTCTTGCATTGATGGTCATCCATTGACCTCTTCTGTTCAGTTCCTCGATTGTGACGTCTCCAATCATTCTAGCACCGTCTTCTTCAGGTCTTAA
>DAYA01000009.1 GCA_002506705.1 Euryarchaeota archaeon UBA550 | reverse complement strand
AGAGTCAAAGAAATCGTTGGAGAGCATACAGCATTCATTGTTGGTGTTGCACCTGTAAGTTTGGGATTGGTAGAGGCACCGGGTAATTACGGTGCAGACATCGTAGTTGGTGAAGGTCAAGCCTTGGGTTCACCAATCACGTACGGTGGTCCTCTATACGGAATATTTGCGTGCACAAAGGCATACCTTCGGCAAATGCCAGGCAGAATTGTTGGGCGGTCAATTGATGTTGATGGAAAGGAAGCGTTTTGCTTGACATTATCAACTCGTGAACAGCACATTAGAAGACATCGAGCGACATCGAACATCTGTACAAATGAGACCCTAATCGCACTTATGGGTGCGATGCACATGTCTCTTCTTGGTCCGGAGGGGTTGCAAAAATTAGCACAAAGGAACATGGCAGCATGTCAGTTAGCAAAACAGAAGTTATCTGAGTTGGGAACAATAGCTCTTCCACATCTTACAAGCGCTAACTTCAATGAATTTGTAGTCGAACTTCCGGGTAGTGCTGCAGATTGCTTGGCATATCTCGACACTCAAGGTTTGATAGGAGGATTCGATTTGTCGACATGGTATCCTGAGAGGAAAAATTGGCTTCTAGTTTCATTCAGCGATCAAACCAAAGCAACAGAAATTGAGCTGTTGGCGGCACACCTTGCGGTGTGGTCTGCATCACTCGTGCAGGGGGTGGCTGCATGAGCCACTTATTCGAGCACAATGGAGCAGGCGGGAGAGGATACTCTCAACCGGATCCGATTGCACCAACCGAGAATATCCAAATTCCGTCATCTTTGGTAAGGGCTAATCTTCCAAGGTGGCCAAGACTATCAGAGCCGGAAATGGTACGCCACTACACTTGGTTGTCAAGTAGGAACTTTGGAATTGATACTGGTTTCTACCCACTTGGTTCCTGTACTATGAAACACAACCCGCGTGTTAACGAAGTAATTGCACAGTTGCCTGGTATTGCAGATATTCATCCATTGCAACCTGAACATCAAATTCAGGGTACTCTTGCTATCTTCCACGAAATGCAGGATATGCTTGGAATCTGCGCTGGAATGGATGCTGTGACTCTGCAACCAGTTGCTGGCGCGCAAGGAGAATTCACTGCAATACGTTGTATCCAAGAATATTTCAGAAGCAGAGGCGAATTAGGTAGGACCAAGGTCATCGTTCCAGATTCTGCGCACGGAACAAATCCAGCAAGTGCGTCCATGGCAGGTTTCGAAATCATCGAGATTCCTTCACAAGAGGATGGTAGACTCGACCTTGATGCACTGAGAGCTGTAGTCGGTGACGATACTGCTGCCATGATGATTACAAACCCAAGTACGCTTGGTGTCTTTGAACCAGAAATCGCAGAAGCAGCAGAAATCGTTCACAATGCCGGCGGACAAATGTACTATGATGGTGCAAACTTCAACGCAATCCTGGGTCTCACATCTCCCGGATTGATGGGATTCGATGCTGTTCATTACAACTTACACAAAACATTCAGCCAGCCCCACGGCGGTGGTGGTCCAGGTTCAGGTCCAATCGGAGTGAAGTCCCACTTGGCAGAGTTCCTTCCGGGTCCAGTTGTCAAGAGAAGACCGATTATGCCAAACGACCAAGTTACTGCCGCAAATCAGGAATGGTGGTACCACTGGCATGAGCCAGAAAGCAGCATTGGTAAGGTTCAGCAATGGCATGGTAACAGCGGCGCAGTCATCCGATGCTGGGCATACTATCGCAGATATGGACGTGGACTGAAGACAATGTCACAACATGCAGTTCTGAATGCAAATTATCTCCGACACAGAATAATCGAAGAGGCAGAGAAGGCTGGTGTTAGACATCAATTCGTTGACGGTGCTCCCGTAGATGTGGTAAAGCACGAATTCACGATATCAATGGCTCCGATGAAAGAACAATGTGGAATCGGTGCGATGGACATTGCCAAGGGACTACTAGACAAGGGATACATGGCTCCAACGGTTTACTTCCCTCTTATCGTTCCAGAATGTATGATGGTTGAGCCAACTGAAACAGAATCAAAGGAAACCCTTGACGAATTCGCAAAGAAGTTCGTAGAGGTGCTGCAAGAAGATCCTGAAACTCTACACAATGCTCCTGTTACGACAAAGGTTCGAAGAGTCGATGAAGTATACGCTGCAAGAAATCTAACGCTCTCCTATCCATTCGATGAGTGATTTTGAATAGTCATTGATTTGTAGAAGATTTGGAGTAAGATAGCCGATGGAGTGGGAAGAGTTTGATGCTCCCGGTGTGGGACCACGAATGTTATTTCCAATGGCTTGGTCTCTGTTGCCACTTACTGTAGGATTAATTCTTCTAGTAAGAAGCGATGGGTTATGGCCAACTTCATTTTTGGCAGCGGGAATTATGCTGTCACTTGTCGCAGTTTGGCTAGGAGCGAGTAAGGTTCCTGGTAGAGTTGACATGATCAAACTGCTAATTTCTCCATTTGCAGCGTTTTCTTTGTTCTTCCAACCCCCAGAAATAATTCAGGCGATTATCGCTGTAGGCGTATGGATATTGAATTACAAAACCGCTGTATTTCTTTCTGAAATATCTCTCAAAGCGTATCGTATGGAATGGCCGGAAGATATCAGAATACCTGACGTTAAGGGTGCAACTTTTTTCCGAAGGAAATGGGCTGCAAAGCCTCTATTCCGAGTTGGTCAGAATCTTGTCAGAGGAGTCATTCACGACGAGAAAGCGATGCTTGAAGCAGATGCTCCCGTAGAGTTCCTCCAACAATAGGTTGACCTTTAGTGGATTTCCAAAGTATTCGAATGGTCATATTCTTTGGTCTTTTTTTCGGACAGAAGTTTGTCAAAAGTAGACACCAAAATGCGAATCTCCGTCATCCGAGTGATAGTTTACCGCGCGGTACGTTGAAGAACCACCGTCAATGGCGCATCGTCATGGACGTAACTATACTACTAGGTTCCAAATCAGATATGCCTGTTGCTGAAAAGTGTACGAAGATTCTCGAGCAATTCGGAGTTTCTTACCAACTACGTGTTGCTAGCGCACACCGCTCACCAGCTTTCGTTGAGCAAATCGTTCACGATGCTGAAGCAGACGGTTGTACTGTCTTCATTGCAATGGCAGGATTGGCAGCTGCACTTCCGGGAGCAGTAGCAGCCCTAACTACAAAGCCAGTTATCGGCGTTCCATGCGGTGGCAGAGTTCCTTACGACAGCCTACTATCGATTGCACAGTTGCCACCTGGTGTTCCAGCAGCAACCGTTGGTGTTGACAGAGGAGACAATGCTGGTTATCTAGCAACTCAAATTCTAGCTCTTAGCAATGAGACCTATGCTGCTGCTCTAAAGCAGAATAAGCTCGACCAAGTTGCAAGAGTCAAGCAAATGGATGCTGAGGTCAACGGTAGGGATGCTTGATGTTCGATGCAGCATCTTTCATTGAAGAGTCTGCTCAAAAAATGAAGGATGAAATCGACGACATAGCAATCATTGCTTGTAGCGGAGGAGTCGACTCTACAGTTGCAGCGGTTATTGCAAACCAAGCGATTGGTGACAAGTTGCACTGTGTGTATGTAGATACAGGCCTCATGAGGAAAAATGAAACCGAAGAAATTCAAGAAATGCTTGC
>DAYA01000042.1 GCA_002506705.1 Euryarchaeota archaeon UBA550 | reverse complement strand
TGTTGTTGCTAATCCGACAATTAGACCACCTGTATCGAATGTTGCTCCGCCATCGAAACTTGTGAAACAGAAGATACCAGCGATTTTATTGTAACAGTAGTATACAGCCGTTTCATAGATTACGCTGCCAGTTATTTGGCCCACTGCACCATAGCCTGCACTTGTCCAAGGCCCGGTAGCGAGTTTGATGTGGTCGTTGAGTGGAGTAGTTCCAGAATCGTGAGGGTTTCCTAGCCAAGACTCTCCATCATCATCACTCCAGCAAATCCAGGATGTTTCTAATCCTATCATTTGTACTCCAAACACTCTGTCCGTTATTGGGTCAACCCAGCCGTATGGGTCACTTGTCGTAGGTGAACACGCAACAGGGTCTTGCTTTGCTTCCCAAGTTCCGCCATAATCACAAGATCTCATCACTTTCTCAAAGGCGATGAAGAAGACACAGCCGGTAGAGGTTATTCCAATACTAGGCTCAGCAGCATCTTCTCCAACGCTACTGGCAAAGAATGTCATGTCGATTGGATCTACGTCCACAGGTTCACCAGTACCATCGGTGACGAATATCGAGGGGTCTGCTGCTGCGATTTCGTTTTCAGTCGATGTTGTATTTTCATCATCATCAGACAAGATTGTGTAGAGGATCGTGGAAGATAAAAGCAGAGCTACAAGCCCTAGTGCAACCATTTTTCCGATATTTGTTTGGCTACCGAAGCCCACCTTTTCACCTTGCAAAAAATCGTCATCGTCTACAAGTTCAGCATCATGAATTTCCTCAGACACTAAATCACCTTCTGAATCTTTCAGTGGCCTTTGGGTCTCTCGTAATCTGGCGTAAGTCTTGCCATTACCGCCATGTGCTTTGAAGAGAAGAATAACATGTATACAGGAACAATCAGTGTGAATACCGCAAGCAGAATTAGAGTGTAAAGTCCCCATGGGTCGACTTCATTCAGGAATACAATCCAGGCAGTCCACAGTACAGAGAGCCACATTAGAGGTGACCATCTGCGTGCTAGAGCAGAGAATCTTGCATTTGCATTCGAATTGGTGTAAAGTGATGCAACCTCATCTTCAGTAACCAGTCCCTTTTCCACGCCGCAGCGGACGCAGACTTGTGCTTTCGGTCCATTTCCGTGAATGAATTGTTCACGGGGGTAGACACTGTAGCAATGGCGGCAGGTCGGCATGTTACACCCGAGCAATAATCTGCACTTCAAGCATGCGCTACCCGACGTAAAAATTCAGCAAGGACAAGCATTCCTTTCTGTGAGCCAATAGACTCGGGATGGAACTGAATCCCGTAGGTATTTCCATCTCTAATTTCCATGGGTAGAGAGCCAGTCTCATCACTTGCAGTGACTTCCAATTCTCCTGAGCCTGCCAATACTAGAGAGTTGTATCTTGTCATATCGTAACGCCCTTTTTCCATTAGCCCACTCCCGTTTGCGATTATTGTTGAAGGTACGCCATGGACGGGACCATATGGACTTTCAATCAAATCCATTCCTCTTGACAACCCAATTGCTTGGTGCCCTAGACAGATTCCTAAAACCGGAATTTCGAGTTTCGCAGCACGCATCGTAACCGGAGAAATTTCAGGTCTTCCGGGACCAGGTCCGATGACAACAGCATCATGGTCGAAGTCAATAATTTGTCCACGCCCGTCGATTACATCTACTTCGCATCCAAACATTTGCAAAGCGTGGATTATGTTGTATGAGAACGAATCCAAGTTGTCGATGAAAGCAACTCGCAGGTCGAATTTTTCTTCGATTTCGAATTTCTGTTGCTCTAAGTATAGAGGGTAGATGCCCAATTCTCCTTTGGTCATCGGCTTTGTATCGTTGCTTAACCAACCACAAGCCCTTCGCAAAGCTGCGGCTTTCCATACCGCCTCAGCAACCTCTGATTCGGGGTTACTTTCGATAGTAATCCCTCCGCCGGCAACAACAGTACCTTGCCAGCCTTCAGTGGTGTATCTCGCCTCGAGTGTTCTAATCATGATATTCCAAGTCGAGTCACCAGAATGGAGGTCAATCCAACCCATTGAGCCGGTCCAAAACGACCTCGGTTTCCGTTCCAATTCGTCGATTGCGGCACATACAACAGTCTTCGGACATCCGGTTATACTGCCTCCAGGAAATAGTGCTTGAAGGGCATCAATCCCATCCTTATCGTCATCAAGTACCCCTCTCACTTGAGAGACTAAATGCTGGACGTTAGCATATGCTTCAACATCAAATCTTGATTGATGTACGCTGCCGGGTTTGGAAACAATACCCAAGTCGTTGCGCTCAAGGTCAACCAGCATTCGATGCTCTGCACGCTCTTTTTGGTCGTGAACTAGGTCTCTTCTCAGAAGGGATTCTTGGTCAGGATCTGAGCCTCTTGGCCTAGTTCCTTTGATCGGAGCAGTCATTACTTCTCCATCCTTTGTCTCTAGAAGAATTTCTGGAGAAGATGATGCTAGTGCCAAACCCAGGTCTGCAGCCTCAATATATCCGCTAAATGGAGCGGGGTTGTTGATTGACAATCTATGGAATATGTTTGCAGGCTCTTCTGCTAATGGCCCTTCCCAAGTCCTTCCAAAATTCAGTTGATACAATTCTCCTGCTACAATTGATTTCTTTATTCGCTTGACAATAACTGCATGTTCTAAATCTGTGTGGGATGATTTTTCCCCATCTATTCGAACAGGACTAGGTAATTCAGGATAGGCTACATCATCCTCAATCCATTCATCAACTAGCCATAAAATTGCTAGAATTTCTCCCTCCTTTGGAGGATATTGTAACGCGATAGGTTGAGTCCATTGGACTAAATCATAAGATAAGGCGCCTGCCCACTTTGAGCCCTTTGGTGTATGTGGCTTTAGCGAGCGAAACATTGCATCCAAGGATTGAGCATGAATTAGGTTGGTTACCTTCCAAGCGCCGTTTCTTTGCTCTTGCAAACTGGCGTGCATTGGAACCTGCATATCCCGAAGTTTCGTCTCTCCATTAAGTGGTGAGTGTTTCTCTGCTGCCTCTATTTTTGGTTGTGTAATTACAACTCTTTTTTTCATCCCAATAGCCATCATACTCCTTGTGGCAAGATGAGATTTAGGACCACCAGATAGGAGTAAGATTCTGTCTTCTCCTTCCGATTGAATTAGTCTTTCAATCATCGCCAATCCTCTCCAAGTGCTTCAATGCAAACTTGTTGCAGGAATGAACTTCCGTCTCCAATGTCGACGTCATCCAATACAGTAAGTCTAGCAGCACCCATGCCGGTTCCTAGCAGTACAACCTCCTTCGCACGGGCGACTAACCTCTCATTCAGGCGTCCTTCACTAATCACAAAACCAGATTTCTCAATATGTGGTTTGACCACGTCATATGTCACTGAATCAACACCGCCAAATTCCGGACCACTTATCCATACAACCCCGTCTTCGTCAAGCACTATCGGCATGACTCTATCACCATCTACGATGCAGTGTTCGTGTACTAGCAAAGCGACGTCTGCTCCTTTGCTGAATGCATCTGTGGTTATTTTTCTGTAAGCGTCCCAATCGCCGTGTTTGGTACCAGAAACCTTCCTTGTCCATCGAGGGGCAGGTGCCGTTACACCCTCTGCCTCCATGTGAATTTCTTGGTAGAATGGTTTGGCCGAAAACTGAGCGCCATTTGAATCGACTTGGATTCGAACCAAACCATCTAGCCCTTCTGGTATATCGAAATTGGGAATTTCAATTCCTAATTTCTCAGCGTGACGTGACAATCTAGCAAGGTGGTAATCGAGATGGAATAGGTGTCCATCTCTGGCCCTTACGGTTGTGAAAACCGCACTTTTCGGTCCCACCATCATGGCATCACAACAGGTCATCTAAGAAGGAAGTGTCTATTCCACCTTGCGGTTGTTGTTGTTGTACAGGTTGAGTTTGTTGTTCCCAACGCTGAGGCATAGCAGGCTGACTTGGCTGTTGTATTCTTTGAGCAGCGGCATAGATGTCATTTTGCTGGGCTGGTTGGATTGAAGGTGGTGCTGCAACTGGTGGGGGGGCCTGTCCACCGAATGAACCAACATCGTCCCAACCAGAGCGTGCTTCAATACCCCAAGTAGCCTCTTGTAATTCCCATTCCTTGTTTCTTGCAGGCTTCCTGCCTCTTCCTCTAACCACTAGAAGTAGCAGTAGGAGAGAAATCAGAACCATTCCTGCAATAATCATGTTATCAGTTGTGAGTAATTCTCCCAAATCTGTTGTAGAATCTTTACCGTCGTCACCATCTCCAGAGCCTCCATTTGAATCAACTGGGCCTATTCTCGATGATTCGATGACCTTTCTATTGTTAACATCATCCTTAGCAGAAACTCCAACCCACCACGAAGAGTCATTGGATAACTCTGGGAAGATTTCTGGAGTGATAAGGAAAGTATTGGAGACACTTGCGTTACCGACGTTTGTAGCATCTGCAACATTCTCAAACTCTGAGTCCGAGATGTATACAACATATCTTCTTACGCTCGGATCTGTAGTATGTTCCCATGAAACGAGAATTGAATCATCTACCCATTCGAGGAACACGCCTTCAATATCAGGGAGATAAGCTCCCACGTCTTCAATTCCATCATCGATTGCAATAGCCGTAGAAGTCACGAGATTGTCTCTGTACGCATTACCGGACCAATCTACAGGGACAACAGCAACAGTAACCGGTGTATTTGGAACAACCAATGTATCAAACACGAGGATGTCGATTGTTAGCGGCAGTGTTGGAGACCTGTCAAGGGTTGCGACAGGAGACTTTACAGTTCCACTTTGGCCAACAGATGTGAAAGTAAATGCAGCAGCGTAAACTTCGTAGTAAGCAACATCGCTATCCTCTGACAAATCAAACTCTAGCATTACTGCAGTACCATCATCCCCTGCTCTATCATAGAGGTTCAATCCAGATAATCTGTCAGGCGGTGTAGTATCTGCTAGATTATCAATCGGTGTTGCAGTAGCAGTGTTTAGATTATCAAGATGTACATTTCCTTTCACGTCGTGTACAGTTACAGCAACGTAAAGCGGGACATCAGGCATTATTTGTTGCGGGATGGAAGTTGCAAGGTTATTACCTCCGTATAGAGCAGTATTCAATGTCAGTTCGATTGGACTCTTCTCGGTATCAATCCATTGTTTGTCCATCACTATGCATCCACAGATTCCAGGTTCTGTCCCTGCTCTTTCCCAAGTTTCTGTTAGGTCATCCAGTGGATATTCAGACACCCAAATTACGTAGTAATCGAAATCATCAACTTGTGACGGAGCCCATGAGATATCTATTGCAGTACCGTCATCACCAGGATGGTCATAAGCGTTCAACTCGCTGATTCTTTCAGGCTCTGATGGGCCGTTTAGGTTGTTAACAAATGGAGTGACTTCTAGGACTGTTACGTCTCCTAAGTCTCCATTTAGCCACTTGTCAAATGCTACAGCACCTATCCAGTATGCTTGGCCATCAATTAAGGAATCTTCACCAATTGAATCGATAACTGTCATGTTGGTTTCACAATCAGGCACGATTGCTACTTCTTCCATTCCGACAACATTTGTTGGGACATTTTCTCCTTCTTGAGCAGGCATCATGTAAACTGTTACCAAGGCACAGTCATCGGCGACCGAGTTTGTCCATCCAATCTGTACACGCCCTCCATCATCGTTAGGAACGTCTTCTGCCCAAACATCAGTTAGTTTCGGAGGTGGTACTCCGTCGTCAATTCCTCCGGTTGGAACAACCGGTCCGATTACTGTGGCGTTGACCAGATCTTCTTGTCCTGCCTCATCAGCACATGTGAAAGCAAGCCAATGTGGCTTACCTGCTTCTAGGGTCATTACACTTGCATTACCAATTTGCGGAATGAATTCGGTGTGAACATCAAGCCCGAGAGCATCGGTAATTTCTGTGGTTGAAGCGTAAACGTTCGTAGTAGACAAGTCAAGCGCTTCGCACCGTGCCCACTCAGCGAATACTTCGCCATCAGCGCTAACCACTGTTGAGCCCGAGGTCGCTGTTGCCCATTTCGGTGGAGTTGGTACTTCATCGCTAGGGCTTGCTGGACCGATAGGTGCTGAAGGTGTTCCAAACCTTCCATCGTTGTATTCTACAACTACAACAGCCCAGTACTCTGTGCCGTCTTGTAGTGGTTGTCCGTTGATTGTGGAAACTTCGGTTTGCAGTCTAGAGTGCAAACTCACTGTTGCATCAGGAGCACGAGGCTGTAGGTCAGCAGCAGTAGGTTGTGTTGCCCATGGGCCTTCGTTCAAATAAACCGCATATCTTGCAAAATCATCATCGTGGACTAATGTCCAATTTGCCATTAATGTTTGACCACCATCATCAGGTCTATCCCATAGAGATAGGCCTTGGACAGGGGTCTCAGTTCTGAACCAGTCATAGGTTAATTTCACCCACATACTGCCATTAGATGGAGAGTTCAGACTTAGTGTCACAATTCTGGTTCCGTTGAGAAGAACACCATTGTCTACTGCATATTGTAAACTTGTGATAAATGTTGGATCGTTGGACAGATTAACCGTTGCGTTGTACTTCAAATCAACCAATTTAGCCCATGTTGCAGCACCATCAACTGGTGATGAGAATGTCAGAGCTGTCGTTTGGATAGGGATTCCGTGAGGTCCGGGAGTACCGTCAGTTGAGAGTGTAACAGGATTACTTGGGTCTACGATTGAAACTTGCATACCCGGGTGTGTATATTCTGTAATGTCTTGGAATTGTAATTCAAACCCAATCGACAGTGGGTCCGCTCTGCGCATCGAAGTAGGAGGAACTTCATCGCCAGTATTCAAATTCCACATTCTCAATCCGTCGGTAGTGGAGAGTGTAACGAAGGAGTTGCTAACGACACTTCCTCCTGTCGACTCAATTGCCGAATAGCGCCCAATGATTTGTCCTCCATTGGTACCAGCTTGTATCACAGTAGCACCATTTTCACCTACTGCAATCAGGTAGTTTCCATCTGACCGCATACTGTAGACAGGCCAGTCTTGCATACCGAAAACATTGGCTCCAGCATTGAAATCACCAGTACTTCGAGTCCAGTGAATTAGAGGTCCAACATCTGTAGCGATATGAATTCCATACAAATCAGCAGTAACTGCAGTAACTGTGTTAGAGGGCAATTGGTCAAATTGATGCAGTTCAGAAACAGACTGAGTACCTGTGTTAAGTTGTGTGATTCCTGGTCTATCAATCCCCTTTCCATCATGAGAAATGAAAAGGCTATTCTGGGTAGTTGTCACTCCTGAAGAGTCGGTAGAAGTTGTAGTTGCTCCTACTAGTCCCCATGTCGAGGTTCCCATTAGCCCGTCCGACTTGCCGTAATTTGTAATCGACATAGCCACAGGGTCATATTGCGATATTCCGTTTGGCGTTGCCATCCAGATATCGCCATCGAGTTCGATGATGTCCTCAACGAATGAAATTGGTAAGCCATCAAGAGCAGTCCATGCAGTTTCCCACTTGTCACCAGTGGCATTCCATCTTGCAACTCCGTTATTTGTTGCTATGTAGATGGTTTCTGATGTGATCTGACCTTGGTTGTTTGAGTCAGTGACTGTAAGGAAGGAGTTGATGTTATTCGATGGTAAGCCTGCAAGTAACCTTCCTGCGGTGTAGGTGTCACTGGTTGTATTGAAAATTTGAATTCCAGCACTTGAGGAACCAGAACCCTGCAGGCCTATGAATAGGTCATCTCCTACTACTTCGAGACCGTCCTGGAAATTATGAATTCCCGTTGGCAGAGGCTGCAAAGTTCCGTTTGTTGTATCCAGTAGACGTAGTCCTCTGTTATTGCTTGCGAGGTACAAGTCAGTGCCTACAAGTTCGATATCAGTAACTGCAGCATTGGCAGGAATTGTCCAACCTTTTTGCCATTCGACTGAACCATTTGACAACTTGACACCTTGAAGGACTCCAGAACCAGTGTTCTGCCATGATGCAGATGCGACCCAAACGTGAGTTTGATTACCTGAAATCGAGGTTACTTGGCCGCTGACAAGGTTAGGCAATGCATGAATCACATTCTGTCCAGCTTGTCCAATAGTGTCCACGTGAGAGTATCCTGATGTGCCTCCAGCTTGTCCAATCAACCACTCAGTTCCAAGCCAGTCTACGGATGATACAGGCGAACCAGTGGATCTAATTCCGGCAGTCCCGACGGTAGCACCGTTTGCAGAGAGTACAGCAAGACCTCCACCGATTACATTGTCACCTTGAGTGCCAATATCGTATCCAATCACTAACTTCCCAGCAGCGAAAGTCATAGCTCCCCACCAAACAGGGTCGCTTGGAATGTTGTGGGATGAAGAAGTGAGGCTGGTTAACCACTGACTGTTAGTGTAGTCATATCTTGAGATTGGTTCTCCA
>DAYA01000040.1 GCA_002506705.1 Euryarchaeota archaeon UBA550 | reverse complement strand
ACACGGAACAAATCTTCCACAAGGTCACCTGCAAGGCGTACACGCTTGTTTGCATAGTGGTCCTTGTCGTTTGGCTTCCTGCTTGTGATTGCCATCTCCAAAACTTGGCGTACAATTCTACCAAGGAAAATTGCCTTCTTCTTTCTGTCTTCTGTGTTGTCACCTAAGTGGGGTAGAAGTTCACGGTCCAGAAGTTGGTTTACTCTAGCTTCACGATATTCCTTCTGCTGACCTGCAGCGAATTTCTTCTCTAACCAGCCGTGTGCTTCATCCATGGAATCTACAGCGTATTCTTCGTTGTCTTTTACTTCGTTGATGTTAGCAACGATGAACTTGAAGGTCTCTGTTGGACCTGCAATCGCTTGGAACAATTCTTGGTCATTCTCGATGCCAAGTGCGCGCATTAGCAATACTACAGGAATTGCAGTGGTGCCAGCAGTACTGATTTTGACCATTAGCATACCGTCACGGCGCTTCTCTACTGTTAGAGGCTTTCTCATACCGTCCTTTTGTGAGAAAATCTTTGCAACCTCTGTCTTCTTTGCGTATCTCTTGTTAATTTCAACAGTGACACGGTTAGGAGCGAGGTCTTCCATAGAGATTAGTACTCTCTCGGTACCGTTGATGATGAAGTAGCCTCCAGGGTCTAGTGGGTCTTCGCCCTTTTGTCGAAGCAACTCTCCCCACATCTTTCTGTCTTCATCGGAGGTTGTTGGGTGTAGTACACGGTCACCTGCGATGTGATTTGCGTGCAGATTGCACCTGCGGCTGCGAACCATGATTGGCATGTTTCCAACCTGAACTCCTTTTTCTGGTTGTGTTGGCACACCGTTTCTGTAAATTGTGAAATCCATCTTCACAGGAGACATGTATGTCAACTTGCGCAGGCGGCATTCCATTGGCTGTGAAGGGTGGTCGCTTCCATCCGCTTCACGGATTGTTGGCTCGCCAAGTTGAATGTTCTTGACGCGGATTATGATGTCTTGGTCGATCACGTCAAGTTTGATTAAACCGCCCTTGTCGTCCTCGACTTCTTCATCTGTACCAACTCTGATACTTCTGACGATTTTCTCCATTCGCGACAGGGAGTTGTCACCGGATGGGATACAGTCATCGTATGATGCCAGTTGGTGGTTAACTAGGCTTCTTTCTCGGAAAAATGATTCAATAATCTCTTTCATGGTATCACCTCGGCTCAGCTGCCCTCCACGATTAGTCTGTAAGCAACTGAAACACCAGCGGATGGTGAAGGTCTTACTACCTTGAGTACACGGTCAGCGAGCCATCCTGCGGGTAGAGGGACGTGCTCATCGTCATCTGTTGACGCTGCGTCGTGTGCTCTTTCAGTGGTTTCCTTAATCACTTGAACAACTGGATCGGTAATCAGAATCTTTGGAAGAAGTTCCTTAGCAAGTCTTGACTCTCCGGTTTCTGAATCGGTTGTCAAAAGACCCCACGGGGCAAGTTCTTCTTCCTCACTTTCTACTGGGACTAGTTCTTGGTGTGGTACAAGAACGTGGTTTAGAACGTTGAACTTGGTACCAGCCAAGTCCATGTCGTCGTCATCGAGTGCTTTTCTTGAAATAGTGATTTTTCGGCTTCTGCGCTTCTGCCTGCGCTGACCTAATTCTGCGAGGGCATTCATCGCGCCGGTGAAAATTTCATCGTCTTTTGAGACACCGAGAACTGACGCAATTTCGTCGGCCGGCATGGCCTTGATATCTGTCATGTTTCGATCTGTCGCAAGTTTGTGAGCATATTCTTCTGCTATGCCCATTTCCATCAATCGCTTCTTAGTTGCCGACTTTACTACCAAAAAAACACACCCCGCTAAGCCCCTATACACTAGGCCGGTATCTTGTCAGGCGGGCCTGACGGGGTTCGAACCCGCGACCGTCCGGTTAAAAGCCGGACGCTCTACCTGACTAAGCTACAGGCCCAAATGTATGTGTTGGGCTTCTTGGCCGACCTGTAGGGGGTTTTTAAATCCTTTGCCACTAATTTTTGCCGGAGAAAGCACGACAGGGATGTATCGGAAGGGGGAATCCTTCAGGTGTTTCTTTTTGGTGGCTAGACATAAAGGCTTCGGCACAAAAATTCTGAAAAACGAGCAATAGCGTTGCTTGATTTTGAACTTTGGACGAAACCACCTACAACAAGAAGCATAAATCATGCTCTGTCAGAGGAATACAATGGCATCGGAAGAACGTGGTATTTTCACTCCTGAAGATGCCCAATCTGAGGTTGATCGGCAAAAAAGACCTCCACGCACCATAGAATGGAAGCCAAATTCTACGCAGTGTATTGAATTGACCATTCCCCCTACCGTTTATCCTCCAAGGGAAGACACTGACTTGATGGCGAATAGGATAATCCAATTGGGAGCTGGAAAAGGAAGAAAATTCCTTGAGATTGGTTGTGGCTCAGGTGCTCTAAGCATACTCGCATCATCACTTGGCTGGAATGTTCATGCTTGCGACATAAATCCGTTTGCTGTAGCTGCAACAAGAGGAAACATGGCAAAGAATTTGCAATCTGGAATCATCAAGGAAGGCGGAATTGGCCCCGATGGTTTTCCGTTTGAGGACAAGTTCGATTTAATCATCTGGAATCTCCCCTACATACCGGCCAGAGAGGTTGGAGAATTACTTGGCCCAATGGAAGAGGCTGGACTTATTGACACAGATACTCATGGATTACAAAGCAGGTTTGTATCACTAGTTGTGAAATATAATCTCCTTGCAACAGGCGGAAAGATGCTTCTTCTGGGGAGGACTGGAAGTATTGGGGCGTCTGAGCATTTTGCAGTAAGAGATTGGGATAGACTAGAATTTGATGACGGTGAATCCTTGACGATTTTTTGCTTATGGAAACCATGGGAGAACGCTGAAAATATATTCGTCCAAAGCACTGGGTCAACCAACGATGATTTATTTCACAAATCTGGGGTTGGAACACACATATCAACCCCCTTACAAACATCTGGTAAAGGTCGTAGAGATAGAAAATGGAATTCTATAGAAGAATGCTATGCAGGCTCTTGGATTGTGGCTGAAGATACGGAGGTTAATCCAGGTCTCTTGCAATTATCAGGTGGTTTGGCAGTAATCAAATCAATACAAAGTGACCGACTAAAACTCAAATGGCCCAACGACATTTTAATCGATGAGCGAAAATTGTGTGGGGTCCTTGTAGAGGGCAAATCCTCTCAAGATTCAACGAAAGTTGTTCTAGGAATTGGTATTAATTTGCATGCATCCGACAAGGTAATTGACGGTAGAAAGATTAGTACACTCTACGAGATTAGAAAACTGGAGTTCCAACTACTCGATCGAAGACTGAATTCTGAGTTATCTTCACTTATTGAAGAGCGCGATGACATACCACCAGTAAACTTCGACTCGATACGAACAGAAATATTGAGGCATATGAAATCACTAGGTAAGCCCAAATATGACGAGGTTGTATACGACAATTTTGAACTCAATGACAGAGGTGAACTAGTATTAGGACACAAAGTCATTGATGACGGAGAAGACGTTTCTTGGGTCTAGTCTTCAAGCAGTGCTTCTAATGCTTCTTCCTCAACATCTTTTGTAATTCTCTTCAAAATCCCAAAAGCTAGTACTAATGCGCCGACCGGATAAAGCCCGTAATCGAATATTATGCCTCGACTAACAGAGTAATCAATGCTTGAATCTTCTAGACCCAGAATTTGGAAGGTATGAACGCCATCAGATTTTGCTTCGTATTCCCAATTTCCTTTTTGATTGTCATCAAAGTCAGAAGAACCATCCGGGAGAATGATTGTTGGCCTGATTTCCCCTTCGATTACATTTAGACTGAAAGTATCCCCCTCTGATAAATCATACTTTATCTCGAAAGTTTCGCACTCTTCTCCATCGCATTCTACTGCGATTGGTGTCGACCATGCTTGTATTACTAAGAGAGTAAGTAATATGGTTGAACCAATGAGAATCATGACATCCTCACTTTTGACAGGCGGTGCTGCTCCTCCTGCTCCCATGACCCTGCGGAGGAGAGAGGGCTCTTCAACGCTTTCTAGGCTTGCGGGAGAAATTCATTCTCTCCCTGACAAGTCTAATTTTCCCGCTGGAGGTTACAGTTTTGATTCTACTGTTTAACAGTCCTTCTTTGGTCGCTTCATAATCTTCTAACCGGACCATGAAGATGCACTTACCCTCTTCAAAATCGTATAATTTTAGTTGATAATTTGAAGCATACTCCAAGAGTTCAGACCGACTTTGAAAACTTCCTACCTCACACCCAATCCATCGACGCTTGCCTCGAAGAGCCTTCGTCAATTTCTTGGCCATACAACCTCGTCAAGGGCATTTATCTTAACATAATGCCAACGCTGCCCTTGTTGAGGGGAGATTATGGAAGAGGATTCTCAACAGGAATTCAAGCAGATTGGGATGCTCCAATTAATCCGTAACATGCTATCCCCCAGGACCCTACCGCACATTATCATGATAGCAGTTATCTCGTCTATTTTGCTATTTTTGGTAAGTACGCAAGAAGTACTTGTTGCAATGTCTTTCATATCCTTGTCAATTTCCTATGTAGTTGTATCAATGCTATCGAACAATTCAATGATACAAAGCCTCACTAAATTACCTGAAGAAAAAGGTGATTCACAGTGGATCGTGCGCTTTTTATTCAGTTTCCGAATAACGATAGTACCTATTCTAATGGCTGCAGTAATTGTTGGTATATTATGGAGTTTCACTGGAGGAAATGATAACGGTTGGATTTCTCCTTCCCTCGCTTCCTTGTTTATCGTTTGGTCAATTGCCCAAGCTGCTTCGTTTAGAACAGGAATGGTGGAGTGGTTGGCAAATGGACTAGGAGATGCGAAACTTCACACTTACCAAGAGAAGATATCAACTGCTTCACAAGTAGTAGTTGTCCAAGTTTTCGCCCTAGTAATATTATGGCTCGGCCAGATAATCAGTCAGGCAGAGAAGATGACGCTTCAGGATGCGCTTCTAGGTGGAATCGCTTTCATCATTGTGAGCGTTATTCTCCAATCTATCACGCTTTGGCTTACTAGAAGTGAAAGAGAGGCCTCAGGGAATGAAAAAGGAATGGCTGCATTTTCATTCAAATGGATGATTGTAGCACAACTATTCATCACTTGGCACGCGTTTAGCATATACCGCAGGACAGCGATGAGTCCGTCAGATTTATCCACAATTATCGAAGAAGGACTCCTCATGGCATTTACGGTAATATTCGCAGTCTGGTCACTAACAACATACACAGTTAGGGATGGGAAGCGACTTATTTCTGAACATGCATCATTACCCTTGGGAATTTCGTTTGGATATGCATATGCAGGCTCTGTAGCAATGTTGACTGGAACTTTTGACAACTTGAAAGAAGTAATGATTTTTGGACACGTTTTATCGATTTGTGCAATGATGCTATTGTTGAGACCTACTTTAAGAGCAAGCAGAATGACTTCTGAGATGTTCCTCAACGCAAGAAATGTCGACATTACAATGTCAGAAGAAACTGAAGAAGTTGAGTCAGAACAGGACGAAGATTCAGAAGATGACAATTCAGAAACAGAAGAAGAATCTGTTGATGAAGAATGGCAAGAAGACGGAGAAATCGATTGGGAAAAAGGTGTTGATATCTCTGAGGGTACCGACTGGGATGGCGAAGATTCTGAACAAGAGGAAGGATCAGACTAGGCTAAGATTGGACTTTTCTTCTAAACCGGAGACCACCGCAACTACTCTGATTCTGCCTTGTAAGTCATCACTTACACGAGCACCTAAGATGACTTGAGCATCTTCATCAAACCGGGCAGTGAAAGCGTCTGCGATCAAACCGACTTGTCCAACAGTCATGCCAGGTCCTCCCTCAATTTGGAGTAAACAAGCCTTAGCTCCGTCCATAGACAAATCTGCAAGTGGGGCACTAAGAGCATCCTCAAGAAGTCCAATAGCATCATCTGGGTCACCTTGACCAACCATAAGTGTAGAACCCCCAGAGTGACCAACAATTGTTTTGAGATCCATCATATCGAGATTAATCAAACCAAGCCGCATCAAAGTCCTGACCAATCCTTCAACGAATTCTTCAACCCAGGATGCTCCGACCCTCCAATCTGTTCCTCTTTCCCTCGCTTGCCAAGCCAACCTATCTAGACTCAATCTTACACATACATCTGAGTTAGATTCCAACCTTGCAAGTCCCTCATTGCTCACTTTCAATCTTGCTTCTTGTGCCTCGAAAGGTATCGCTGC
>DAYA01000036.1 GCA_002506705.1 Euryarchaeota archaeon UBA550 | reverse complement strand
CAACTTATCCAAAACGATTAGTTGATGGTATAGTGTGCAATCGGAGATGTATGTCAGAGGAACCTGGTACAGTTGCAGGTTCCGGATGGACTGAACAAGAAATTATCGCTTCTGTAGACGCTTGGGTAAAAATGCACAAACTACAGCAATCAGGCTCTCCATTCGTTAAAGCTGAAATTGTTAGAACATTACAAGCAAATGAATTGAGTATTCGAAGCAGAAGTTCTGTTGAAAGACGTTTCATGAATATCTCTGCTGTAAGTTTGGCTTTAGAGCATGAAATCGTTCAAGGTTTTCAACCCCTTGGGAATGTTGGAAAAACAAACTGGGAACGTATTCAATCAAGATTAGAGTCTCATGGTTATGGCATCGAGGACATAGAATCATCAATTGAGGATGAAATGGATATTCTGATGCAATCAGGATTAGAAGGCTTTGAGGCATCAAGAATGCGGGAAAGGGCGTGGCAACAAGTCACACAGCGTCGTGGTCAAAGTAGATTTAGAACAATGCTGTTAGAAGCCTATGACAACAAGTGTGCAGTGACAAGAATCAACGAACCAATGGTATTGGAAGCAGCGCATATTGAACCATACAGCGGCGCTGCCAGTAATGTAGCGCAAAATGGATTGTTATTGAAATCAGATATTCACAAACTCTTCGACCGAGGAGTACTGGTAATCCAACCAGATTTGACTACAATGATTGCTCCATCTTTGCAGAATGGGCCTTTCGCTATTCATGATGGTCAAAGGATTAGAGTTCCAGAGAGAGAGGCTTTCAGGCCAAGTCCAAGACTACTCGAGAAGCACATGGATGCTGCTATGAGTACGTGGTGATACAGAGGGCCCCCTTTCGTACTACATACTATACAAAGGGTACCCTTTGTGTTGGCTTACTCAGGTTTGTTAGCTTTGAATCGGCTTGACATTCCGGGGAATAGAAGTCTCGCTTTCACGTCCTTAAATCCAACTTCTTTCATGACACCTTTGTAGTATGAATGTGTACCGTAATGAGTGTAGGTTCTTGCTAACCACTTCCATGGATGGTTTGGATCCTTTGTAACAATTCTAGCAACCCACTGAACAAATGTGGCCATGTACAGTCTGCCGAATAGTCCGTGTAGCCAATTTGCTTTACCGGCGTCACAAATTACCAATTGGCCGCCAGGTTTTAGCACTCTGAAAATTTCTTCTAATCCCTTCTTTTTGTCCTTGAAGTCTCTAAATGAGAACAGGCAAAACACTCTGTCAAAAGTGTTGTCCGGCAGTGGAATTTCTTCTGCAATGGCCTCGACGTAACTTGCTTGCGATTCTCCACGCTCGCTGCGCACTTTATCGAGTCTCTTCTTGCAAACCTTCAGCATCTCTGCACTTGGGTCCAGACAAGTCAAATCCATCCCGACAATGTCTACTGCAAAAGATCCAGGTCCACAACCAACTTCCAAAACTTTCATTCCCGGCTCTGCATGACTTCGGACGTGTTTTCTCATTCCTTTGTCAAATCCAAGAGTCATGATTTTGTTGACTTTGTCATATACGGGAATTGTTGCTTCCAGTTGCCTTTCAAGTTCCGTCCATGCCTCTTCATCGATTCCTGAAGGGTCGAAGCCGCCGGTGGCAGAACGGTCTGTCATGGTTGGTGGGCATGGATTTGGGCTTTGACGGTTTGGTGAGAATCAGTCATTTTGTGAAAAAAATTGTTTGAAGTTTCGACCACATTGGTTATCAACCGGTTCTATGTCGGCAAGACAACCAAAGGTGTTGTCATGGGTATGGAAAGCGTACTTCAAAGCATCAAAAATGCAGAAGAATCTGCACTAGCAAAAATCGCTGCTTCAAAGGAAGAAGCAGCAAAGATTCTAGCTGATGCACGCAAAGAAGCCTCTGAAATCATCCAAGGTGCTCAGGATGGAGCAGTCAGTTCGACAGTAGCAACCCTTGACTCTGCAAGAACCAAAGCGGGTAAGGAAGCTGAAGGCGTACAGGCTGAGGGAACAAAGGCAGTAGAGGGTATCCAATCCTCTGCAGGCGACCGTAGAGATGCAGCAGTCAAACTCATCATCGATTCATTGATGTCCAACTGAGGTGTATTAGATGTTCAGTACGGTCGAAATGTCCCGCCTAACAATGGCGGGTCCCAGCAACAATCTCGATGAAGTATTGCGATTGTGTGCTAATTTGGGTAACGTACATATCAAGCCATACTCCGGTGATGTAGACGGCATCACAGTTGGCAGACCACATCCAGATGCTGACGAAGTTTCAGCCATGCTCGCTAAAGTAAGGTCTGCAATCTCAACATTGAATTCCACTAATAAGCAGGGTCCAATTTCGGCGAAGGAAGTCGCTCAGTCCCTCGAATCTTTCTCCGAAAAGATCGATTCTATCACAGAGACAATCGCAAATAAGGCAGACGCAACTGCTGAAATTTCCAAGTTACAGGAAAGAGTAGAAATTCTAACCAAGATCGCTCCTTTAGGAATTCCTCTAGAACTAATGACAGAGATTTCCGCCATCGACGTGTACCTTGGTGAAACCAGCAAGGCTGGAAAGGCAAACCAAGTATTTGGCGAATTGAGAACAAGAGTAGAACTCCACTCCTCATCAAACATCATCGCAGTTGCATGCCAAGGTAAAGACGCTGCTGAAGTTCAGATGGCTATGCAAGAACTTGGAGCAAAATCAATTCAAATTCCAAGCGGCCAAGGCAAGCCAGGCGACTTGTTGAGAGACGCAGAGAAGGAAATTGCAGAATATGAATCTACAATCCAAACCTGTGAGTCGAAGATGGCAGCTTGGAATAACCAAAATGGTAGAATGTTACTTGCTGTTCAAGAACACCTTGAGAGGGAGTCAGACATTCTTACAGGGCACACTCTTTGTGCAACAAGCGCTCACGCATTTGCAATGGAGGCATGGGTGCCAACCAGCGACGCAGATGAGGTCAGAAGCATTCTTTCCAAGGTTTCCTCTCACTTGACTGTTGAAGAGTTCAAAGAAGACCACGGACATGGTCATGATGATGACCACCACCACGATGCCGATTATCCTCCTGTAGAGTATGATACAATCGCTGCTACAAAACACGCAACAATGCTAACCAGTCTAGTTGGCAGGCCAAAATATGGCTCTGTTGACCCAACAAGCATGCTTGCATTCACTTTCCCAATTTTCTACGGATTGATTTTGGGTGATGCTGGATACGGTCTAGTGATAATGCTACTCGCACTATTGCTCAAGTCAAAGATTGGTCACGACCCGTTTGGAAAGGTAGCTTCACGTATTCTAATGAACATGGGAATTGCAACATTCATTGTTGGTGTGTTGACTGCAGAAGCATTTGGTTTCGTTATTGAGAAGTGGGACGCTTTCGTTTGGTTATACGAACCAATGTATGAAAATACCAAGTACATTCTTGCAGACACTGTATTCGTAGAGTGGTTTGGACTTTCACACACCTATCTTCCATTCCACAGAGCAAGCGGTGCTCTTACCGATTACATCCTACTATCCATTTACCTAGGATGTGCCCACTTATTGTTCGGATTCATCATCGGGTTCTACAATGTGTTCAAGGCACATGGACCAATTGCAGCATTCTTCGAGAAGGGTTCCTGGATTCTAATTCTCATCGGTGGTTCTGCACACGTCCTAAGATTCCTAACCGACGGCGACTATGGAACGTTTGAGTTCTCAGTTTGGTCTGGAATGGTGATGGTCGGTGTCGTATGCCTAATTTACGGCCTCGCAGTTTACGAGAAGTTCGGCTGGCTTGGTGGCGCTATCATGGGTCCTATCGAGACCTTTGGTTTGCTTGCTAACACCCTGTCCTACCTGCGTATTATGGCAGTAGGTGTTGCTGGTGTAAAGATTGCAGAGATCGGTAATGAGATGGGCTTCCACAGCATGGCAGAAGCGATTTCTAGTGCCGACTATCTATCTGCTGTACTATTCTTCTTCATCTGGATTGGAGTCCAAGTCTTCGCACTAGCACTAGGTCTACTATCGCCAAGCATTCACGCTATCCGTCTACACTTCGTTGAGTGGATGGGTAAGTTCTACGACGGTTCCGGTGAGGAATTCTCGCCACTCGGAGGCCGTCCTCTCCACGTGGAGGGTCACACATCATAGTCCAACTGGACAAATAAGGAGGTAAAAATATGAAGAAAATGAGTATGAAATTGAGCCTAAGAGTATTGTTGGTTCTAATGAGCATCACTATGCTTGTGCAAGGTGTCCTTGCTGCAAACGTTGATGCTGATGGAAACTACGATGACTGGGGTAAGTACATGGGTGCAGGTATGGCATTGGGACTAGCTGGTATTGGTGCTGGCTACTCACAGGCATGCATTGGAAGCGCTGCTGTTGGTATGCTAGCAGAAGACGGTTCCAAGTTCGGACCTGCTCTAATTTTCACAGCTCTGCCAGAATCTATCGTTATTCTAGGTGCTCTACCACTGTTCCTATGAGCAGAAAAGTCTGTTTCCAAGAGTAATCTTGGATTTCAGGCCATGAGGTGAAAGAATGACGTTAGAACAACTCGCAAATGACATTTCAGCTTCGGCTGAAGCGGAAGCAAAGGCTACCATTAAGGCAGCTAAGGCTGAAGCTGAAGCGATTCTAAACGAAGCAAAGGAACGCGCTAGTTCCATTGAAGGAGATGCATCTTCCAAAGCGAACAAAGAAGCAGACCAGATCGCAAAAGAAATGGTTGCTTCAGCACGCCAGGCAAATCAGAAGGAAATTTTGGTTGCTCGCCGAGCAGAACTAGAGGCAACTCTAGCATCTGCAAGAGCGCAACTTGGCGATGCCAGCCTTGCTGGACGTGCAAGTCTCTTGAAGAGTCTTGTAAAGAAAGCGGGTGGTTTGAGCGAAGGCAAGATGATAATGCGCCCAACAACAATCGACAGATCCGCCCTTGAGGACGCCGCTAAGGACTACAAGATGGGCGATGATGTAGATGGATTGGGTGGCTTCATGCTAGAATCAGAAGACGGAAGACTATCTTTTGACCTACGTTTCGACACATTGTTGGAAGAAGCGTGGACTCAACAGAGAGCAGCGGTCAATGAGACCCTATTTGGATGAATTGAGGAGTCGATAATATGCCAATCTTCGGAAATAATACTGCTTACGTAGCCGCCCGTGCTAAGTCACGCAAGGCGAACCTAATGGATAGGACAAGGCTACGTCAGTTAATCCAACAATCACCAGACCAACTAACAGTCGCTGTCGCAGACAACGGCTACAGGAATGAGATGGACCTCTACGCTGGTCACTTCACAGGAAGCGACCTTGTTGAGGCAGCATTAACACACAACCTGCAAGTGGAATTAGCAAAGATTCTGAATCTTTGCAATGGAAAGGTCAGAGGTATCGTAGAGATATACACTGGCAGATTCCAATACCAAAATGCGAAGGTCGTACTACGTGCTGTTGACAACGATGTAGATGTCAAGAAAGTCTCTAACTCGATTTTGCCCGAAGAGAGCGAAATCAACATCCCGTGGCTGAAGATGATCGAAGAGTCAAGCACTATTCGTGATGCGGTCGAACAGATGAGAAGACTCTCATTCGGCAAGGACTTGATGGCAATTGGTGAAGATGAAGGATTACAAGCATACGAAGATGCATTGGATCGACACTACTTCAAGAATTCTTTAGCACAACTAAAGGCAACTTCTCCCGATATCACTATCCTGAGAAATCACCTACGTGCTGAAATTGACCACCGCAACATAATCAACATACTCGAAGGTCATGCTTTCGGCTTGACCAGCGAGGAAATCTCTCAGGCGCTCATCCCTGGTGGCCGCCTAATAGCAAAGAGGAACGAATCTCAGGCTTGTGCAAGCAGAGAAGGCCTCCTCGATGTGTTACGCCTGTCGAATACTTTCGACTTGAACGGTTTCCAATCAGTACTCACTGAATCAGATGAAAAGAGAACATTGGACCCCGTAATCACCTGGTTGCGTGAACTAGAACACGCCCAGATGCAGCGTATGAGTTACCTCCATCCGATTTCTGCCTTGCCAGTAATACACTATGTATCTGCTAAGGTCCAGGAAATCGAGGATCTACGTTTCATTGTCAGAGGCCGAATGGCTGGTTTGTCAACCGAAGTGTTGGAGGCTCACGTTCTTTGAGGTGATATGAATGGAAATCGCAGTCGTAGGCAGTCCCGAGTTCACACTTGGGTTCCAATTAGCAGGCATTAGCACACTATACAACCCAGAAGGTGAGGAAGAGACTTCCAAAGTCTTCAGGGATTTACTTACAACAAAGGGCGTGGGAATTGTGGTCGTCGACTCCGCAGTTCTGTCAGCCCTCCCAGAGCGTCTACGTGACAGACTCTCGGAAAGTGTAACTCCGACCGTACTAGGAATTGGTACAGAGGAGGACACAACCCTTCGCGAAACAATTCGCAAGGCAATAGGAGTTGATTTGTGGAAGTGATTCCAACCAAATCCAAGGAGGAAGAGGAAATGAGCAATGAAGGAGTAATTTACCGAATTTCTGGACCGGTTGTAACAGCGACTGGAATGGAAGCGGGAATGTATGATGTGGTTCGTGTAGGGCACGAAGGTCTCATGGGTGAGGTCATCGAATTACACGGCGATAAAGCAGTTATTCAGGTGTACGA
>DAYA01000063.1 GCA_002506705.1 Euryarchaeota archaeon UBA550 | reverse complement strand
TTCTCTATTGTCCTCAACATCCTTCTTACACGAAGAATTCTGTATATATCGATAAGTAACCACAACACTGCGAGACAAATCAGCAATAGCATTCCAAAGACATTGGTGTCACCCCAGGTCTCCCATCCTAGTGGATCTGTCCAAAATCTGAACAGTAATACTACCACAATTGGAAGTGTGAATGACAATATCTCATTGACTGCAAGTAAAGTGTATCCTTTGACTGGTAACTCCTTCAATCTCTTTAGCACCCAACCCCCATGAGGTGCAAGTTGTTTAGTTACAGAAAAGAATGGCTTTGCCAGCAGACATACCCGTAAAATCCCTGGAATTAGTAGGAATAGAACATACAACTCCCACACATTACTTGGTGGGATATTGATGAATGCTAGCGGCTCGACCACGCCACCTGCTTGTGTTGCTCCTTTTTGAATTGAGGGCCGCAGGTTTCATGCCTTAGCCATACTTCGGCCTGTTCATGGTCTTCTGGCATGGGCTAAGCGACTGGCTTTCTTTCAACATAGATAGAGAGTGGATTAATGAGAATGTGAAGTGGAGAGATTTTGGCACTGGCGTGCGATTGGGTAAACTCGCTAGAGAGGATGCACTATCGCTAGTTCTCTATGACGTTGTGAGCGACGTTGACGTTGATGCATTCATGCCACATAGCCACCCTGGCGGCGAATGTTACCTCGTTTTAGAAGGCGAAGTTTGGGACGAAGATGGAACTTATCCGGAGGGTTCAATCGTTTGGATGGACAGGGAAACTACCCATACTCCAAGAACCAGAGGACAGACTCTAATCCTGGTCCTATGGCCTGAAGGCGTGAAAGCGGCTTGAGGTGAAACCAATGTGGACCAATATCTCAGCATACAAGTTTCTTGATATGCCTGAGTTTGAGGAACTACGTGAACCGCTGAAAGAATTCTGTGACTCTCATGGGATATATGGCACAATCTTACTCTCGCCTGAAGGAATCAACATTTTCCTGTCTGCACCACGAGAAAAAATCGATATTTTCGTCGACCACATCAAAACCGATGAAAGGTTCAGTGACATTTGGGTCAAGTATTCAGAATCTGAAGACTGTGCGTTTAGAAAAATGAATGTCAGACTCAAGAAAGAAATCATCTCGATGGGAGACATGAGTGTCAAACCTCACGAATTCACAGGCAATCACATTGAGCCAATGGAATTCAAGAAATGGCTAGACGAAGGAAAAGAAGTCACGATTTTAGACACGAGGAACGACTACGAAGTCAGAATGGGAACCTTCGAAGGTGCAGTTGATTTTGACATCAGAACATTCCGTGCTTTTCCACAAGCAGTTGCAGAATCTGATATCCCAAAGGACAAGCCAGTTGTCATGTTCTGCACTGGGGGAATCCGCTGTGAGAAAGCTAGCGTTGTGATGCTAAACGAAGGATATGAGGAAGTATACCAAATCCATGGAGGGATTCTAAATTATTTCGAGGAAACCGGAGGAGCACACTGGAATGGTGAGTGCTTCGTATTCGACAGGAGAGTAGGCGTTGATGGTGAACTCAATGAGACAACTTCTGAGGTTTGTTGGGCATGCAGAGAGCCGCTAACACCTGAACAAGCAGCAAGTCCTGAATTCGTACGTGGAGTTTCCTGCCCCTACTGCATCGGTTGAAAAAAACGGGTATTGATATACTCTACAGCGATTTTGTAACCATGAACAAACCTAAACTCGCTGTTTCTTCTTGCCTCCTAGGGAAAAAGGTACGCTACAACGGCGATGCCGCTGAGTTTAGGCCTCTCAACCGAATTTGGAGTGAACATCTCGAACTAATCGGAGTCTGCCCTGAAGTAGGAATCGGCATGGGGGTGCCACGTCCTACAATCAGGTTGGTCAAAGGTGAAGAACGGATCTCGCTCATAGATCCAAAGAACGGCCATGATTACACAGACAAAATGCTAGAATTTGCTGAAGTGCAGTCAGATTTTCTAGTTGCTTCTGGTATTAGCGGCTTCGTGTTCAAGAAGGATTCTCCAAGTTGTGGTCTAGAGAGAGTCAAGGTATACCGTGGTGATAACCCACAAGCCGTGCGTGATGGCACTGGACTGTTTGCAAAGGTTTTCACCACGTTATACCCCCACATTCCAGTAATTGAGGAAGGTAGGCTAACCGACCCATTACAAGCAGAACACTTCCTAGCAAGAGTTCACTTCTTCAACGAATGGTTAACTATTGGAGAAGAGGGCTGGACCGCATCCAAATTGATGACATTCCATGCTGAGCACAAGTTGTTCCTATTGAGTAGAGCTCCTGACTCCAAGAGAATCCTAGGCAGAATCATTGCTCAAGGATTCGACAATGATGAACACCCTGAACACGTCGCTCTAAAGTACATGACAGAAGCACAAAAGCACCTTTCAACCCTCACAAAGAGAGGAAGAATTGCACACGCCATGGAGAGAGTCGTTGGTCGTCTGCCACAGTTATCCAAGTCAGAAAAGCAAGAGATGCTGGACGTTATTCACAGTTTCAGAAGAGGGCTTCTCCCACGTTCTGCTGCAATGATTCTGCTAAATCACCACATCAATCAATACGATGCTGATAATCCGATTCACAAGAAGTTCATTTCTCCAATCCCAATGGAAATTGGACTAATGGCCAGAGTCTGATTAATTTCCACAGCCGCAACCACTGATTTGACAGGACTCTTCCTCTTTGGCCTCAGTGATTACTTTTGGAGTCTTAACCTTCGGGGGCTTTTTCTTTGAATTTTTGGGAATACGGACCTTGCGCTGATTTTGCGATGTTCGTGGGTTCATGGGAATAACCAAGAAGTGTTAGGGATAAAATTATGCCACATCAATCGATTTTGATTTCGATATTACCGTCTTTGACTCGAGTTTCGTAGATTTTGAGGTCCTTCTGTTTGCTCAATTTGCCTACGAGTTTTCCATAAGCCGGCAATAGGGGGAATGGAGACCACTCGACCAATTCACCGGTGTCGATTTTGTGTGTGGTTTGATGCAAAGGGCATCGGATACAATCATCCTTGACTTTAGCACCGTATGCAAGGGGCCAGCGCATGTGTCTGCAGAGTGCTTCAGTGGCAAAATAATAGTCATCGTTTTGACCGATAAGTACCATTTTCTTGGCTACTGTACGCATTTTTTTCTTACCTGGCTTTAGTTTGGATTGTTTGATTGCTACGTGCCAAGTCATGCCATCACTCACGCTAAGATTTGGGACATTCCACCGTCGAGGTGCATTACCTGTCCAGTGAAATTATCTGGAGCACCGGTCAGAAGCCAGTGAATGCTAGTTGCAATCTCTTCAGCTTCATTTATCCTCTTCAGTGGGATCATATTTGCTGATGCTTCTCTCATTGCATCAGAGCGAAGAATAGTTGCTGCAAGCCTAGTATCTGTTAACCCTGGTGCAACCGCATTGACCCTAATACCTCTCTTTGCATATGTTGCCGCTGCGGAGCGAACCATAGATTCGACTCCACCTTTTGCTGCTGCAATCGCTTCATGATTTACCAAACCAAGACTTCCTGCAACGCTTGAGGTGAACACCATCCTGCCTCCTCCCATTTTCAGCATGGCCTTTCCACACATGGAAAGAGTGAGGAAGGCACTGGATAGATTGGTTGTGATTACTTCATTGAAAGCATCAAGAGCGAGTGCGTGTGGAGGTCTAATCGATATAGACCCCACTAGGTGAGCTACACCAGAAATTTTGCCTTCACCTTGTTGTGAGGCGATTTCAATCGCTGCAGAAACTGATTCTTTGTCGAGGGCGTCTCCAATAACGACCTCTGCACCCAGTGATTTCAGTTCTTCAACTCTTGATTCATCCCGAGCGAGACAGGTTACTGAAGATCCCTGTTCTAGCAGTTTTTTTGCCGTAACAATAGCGATGTCACTACTACCTCCAACAATTAGGTACGAAGTCATAATGTTACGTTTCTGTGTTAATATTTATACTACTGTTCCAATGCAATTCTATCTGCAACCTCACAAACAGTGATTCATAAATGATGATATTAACAATGTATAACGAAAGACGGGGTTTTCAGTTTGAACATTGGTCTGTTAGATAGGGTTCTGCGTTTGTCAGCAGGGCTTGGCGTAGTTCTTTTTGACTACATTTCTAACTCTGCATGGGAGATTGTTTTTCTAATATTTGGAGTGTGGAGTGTTACCACATCGGTGTTTGGATGGTGTCCGTTTTACAGGGTATTTGGAGTCAATACTTGCCCGGCTTCTTTCCAACTCAAGCATGAGGGGCAACTAGAATCCTGACCTTACATTTCTTCTTCGAGAATTTCGTCTGTCTTCGCTATAAACGAAATCGAATCCGGATTCTCAACTGCGACAATTCCACGGATATTGTGAATATCACGTAATTCGTCAGTAGGGGGGGCGACCTTGATTCGTGACTCGTGGATTTGGATTGAACTTCCAGGTGATGCTTCCACACCTCCCTCCGGCAACCAAAGCCCTACAGCACCAATTTCAGAGTGATGAGATACTAGTAGGACTCGACCATTATCATCTTCATCAATTCTAACAATTGTCAATTCAGAGCCGTGAGGAATCAGTTTTGATGCTGGCTGCCACTCTTTCCAAGTCTCATCCAGTGGCTTGGATAACTCCTCTGCCTTCTGGTCGATTTCAGAAATTTGTGATTCAAAGTCCTTTGATGCTTCTTCTGCAATATCATTGACTTTGTCGATGTATTGCCTAAGTCCCTCATACTGCATCTGTTCTTTGTTTGTCATAGCGGTATTTGCCAACAATAACATCTCAGCAAGCATGTCCATTCTATCGCTGGTTCCTGTTTCGATAGCGCACTCCATAGCCTCGTCTAGTACCTCTATTGCGAGGCCTGGACAATCTATTGCGAGTAGAGAATTACCGATCGCTGATAGGGTTGCAATCGCTTCGATTTTGTCTTCGATTACTATTGCGTTAGCAGATATCATGTGGGCTTCAGACAATTCAGAATTACCTTCGATATGCCTAGCGATGCCTGCAAGCATTAGGTGAGGAAGTCTGTTCGCTGAACCAGTCTGTGCTTGCCTGTCTGCAGTCTCGAATAACATTGCAGCACGATTCCAATTATTGGCTGCTAGAGCTAGCAAACCAAGTTGGTGCATCGCTCGCATTTCGGCTCCTGTATCATCGATTAATGTGGCAAGGGATAGGGCTCTGGAAAGATGAAGTTTTGAGAGTTTTAGATTACCAGACATCTTCGATAACATACCGAGAGCTGATTCCATTCGATACAAACTTCCTGACATTGCTCTATGCGCTAACTCAGCCAATTCTTCACCCAGCGGCGCTAGGCCGAGACCGGTTACTTCGAGAATCTCACTTTGTAACTCAATTGAGGATTCATATGCCTGCTTCAAATCTTCAGAACTTCCATCGGTTAGCATAGATGATAGGTGCTCGTCTAACTTCGCTACAGGTGCGCATATTTCAGGGAGTGAACCTAATTTATTCATGATTGACTTCTTGACCTTCTCGCCTCGTATAGATCGAATCAAGCCAGATATTAATTTGGCCTCATCGACCACTACAACGTCTTCACTCTCTTCTGCTAGGGCGACTTTGGAAGACAGAAGCGAATCTACCATCCAAGTCAATTTGGCTTGGACATCATACTGTCCCGCTCTACTTATCGCATAGCGCATTTCCGCTGCTCTGACTCTTCGAGACAGACTGCGCATTCTTGTTCTTTGACTTGAATTTCCAGAATCAGCCAACCTTTGCAAAAAGGTAGATGGCGGACATGTCTCAAAATTTAGATTGGCTTTTTCTCCAGTCGTCGTCATTTTGTAATCGTCAGAAACAAGAGTAACTTTGTGACCTTCATGTGCTAATTTAGAGCCCAAAATCATCAGTGATAAATCAACATCTTGTGGGGAGGCTTTCTCTCCAATATGTTGTGCTAATGCTCTAACTTCAGCCTCGTCTACGGCTACGGTAACCATAATCTCCCGGAATTCATCCAACAAGTTTGGCTGACCTTTCCATCTTTGAAATCTCACATTTTTGATTTCACCGTGTACTCCTGGAGTGACATAAATAGCGGAGTCATCGTTTTTCAGGATGTTTTTCAAATCCTTCAAAAAGCCATTTGGCGCCATTGAGCCTACGTGAATAAAGCAGTTAGAATCAACAACCCATACCTCTGCCATGACTTGGCTTTGTGAAGGACGTAATTTGACTTAACGCCTCTATTGAAAGGTCACTCCTGCACATTTGATTCGTTGAGGTATTTTCTATCGAACCAAATCGGACCACCGGGTGGAATCGCAGAAACCATGCCGAGAATTGCAAGGTTAGAACTCATTCTACCCTTGTGCTGCTCCCACCATACCAAAGCGCAGTACAGTACGAATAGGAATCCGTGAATTGGACCAATGATTTTCACTAGGATCTCATTGCCCCCAATATACTTCAGTGGCATGGCGATGAAGAATAGCGATATTGTCGAAATAGTCTCTAAGATTCCGGATACTCTGAACAGACTCAAACTCAAGCCTCCACCATTGGCCTTGACGAGCCACATGATGGACATAATTGTTCGTCACTGTCCTTGTAATCGTGCTTACAAGCCGGGCAAGTGGATGATAGGACCATCTTACCCATCGTCTCAACAGATTCGCCTTGCAGAGAAATATATCCACTGTTGATATTTCCGACAGTGTATCTTCCTGCTCCACCCAATCTTACCAACAAATCTGGTGGAAGGGTTACAGTTCCAGTTTCATCGATAATGAGTTCTCTATCCTTTGTCAGATTCTCGACGTCGATGGATTCCCCGTGTTCTGCAACGAATCGCCCATCTCTCAGTTCAAGCGAACGGTCTGCAAACGCAGCTACTTCCTTCGAGTGAGTAACGATTAGGAATGACACTCCATCATTTTCGTGTAATTCTTTGAATAATGCAAGAACTTCTCTGCTTGTTACAGGGTCGAGCGCACCTGTAGGTTCGTCTGCAAGAATTAATCGTGGCTGTGTGATTAGCGCTCTTGCGATTGCTACACGTTGCTGTTCACCACCACTGAGCATAGCGGGCATAGCACGAATCCTGTGCGCCATACCCAATTTTTCCAACATCGCATCTGCATACTTCAATGCCTTTTTCGATGAAACGCCTTGATGTCTCAATGGTTGAGCAACGTTGTCTCTTGCATTTAGGTCGGGTAATAAGTTGCCCTCTTGGAAGATGAAAGAAACCGTCTTTTGGCGCAGTTGCACGAGTTCTTGACCGGTTAATCGTGTCATGTTCTTTCCAGCCAAACTGACCGAACCAGCGCTTGGCTTCATCAATCCACCAAGGCACTTCATCAGAGTAGATTTTCCTGAACCTGAAGGCCCGACAACTGCGATTGCTTCTCCGGCTTTCATATCGATGTGAAGTCCACGCAGAGCAACGACGTTACCATCCTCTGCTTTTGACTCGTAAACATGGTACAAACCGTCAGCGTACAAAATTGTCTCAT
Source organism: Euryarchaeota archaeon UBA550 (assembly GCA_002506705.1). Classification (GTDB taxonomy): domain Archaea; phylum Thermoplasmatota; class Poseidoniia; order Poseidoniales; family Poseidoniaceae; genus MGIIa-K1. The sequence goes on along the minus strand of DAYA01000063.1, from coordinate 8,108 downwards.
CCATCTTTACTCCCCCTTCAATACGCTAGCAAGGTCAGACTTGAGCGCCTTTCGTGTTGTTACTAGTAGGGCTACTACCACTGCTGCAAAGACAGCTAGAGAAACGAGAACTATCTGCGTCCAAGGATAAACCAGTGTTCTTTCAATTACCGTACTTGAACCACCGAATATTTGGAATATGAATCCAAAGATATCGAAGAATCCATTGAATGACAGAGCAAGTGCTACTCCTAATACAACTCCAAGAGCCATTGACACAACAACAATTGACAAAATCTCAAACAGAACAAGCCTGATGATTTGGTTAGGTGACGCTCCTATCGCTTGAAGCACTGCTAACTCCTTTTGTCTTTGATTCAATACCAAAGACAGGAATACGAAACTGGATGCAACTGCAGCAACGCTAGCAACTACGAACTGTAGGGATAAGAGACCCGGAGTTCCGAAGATTAGACCACCGTTTCTCTCAACTTCCTTGTGCTTGCTAGACCAATCCATGGTTTCAGAAACCCTTGAATCCGCCTCAAGTTGTGAGGCTAGAGATTCTAAATCATCCCCTTCAACACCATCAAGTCTGACGATCCAAGTTGTTGAGGTGTAGTTGTCTGCTGCATCATTTCCTACAAGAGATCTCCACTTTCCTTCACCAATGATTAGTGTGGACTCTACAACTGATGAGTCAATTCCTGGGAAGTATTCGTGAACGCCCATGTAGTACATTTCGGTGCTATACTTGGTGATTTCCAATGTCACCGATGTATCTGCAAGGAACAGAGGTGCTGCTAACGGAGGAGGGGTTGGGGATACACCGTTAACACAAGAAGTATCATCGCTGTTTGAGCCATCTGGGCACGTTGTATTGGACAGTACTGCCTTAGACAGGTCTGCCAATCCAAACAGACCGTTTAGGTTAGCATTGGTTAAGTCTACGTTTTCCATGAAAATTCCATCATCATTGAAATCGACAATAATGGTATTTTCTAGGTTTGCTCCTGTTAAATCTGCACCTGACAAATCAGTGCCAAACAAGAGTGATTCGCTGAGGTTTACGTTGGTCAAATCTGAACCTGAGAGGTTCGTGTCAGACAAATCAACACGACCGAGGTTTCTCTCATTCAAATCTTGATTCTGGATGTTCAATCCAGACCAGTCTCCATCCATCAATTCTGAGTATGCAACGTATAGGGCGAATGGGTCAGGCTGGTCAGTGCCCCCTGAACTGAAATTAAACTCCAGTTTCTCCCAAACCAGTGTTACGTCTCTCGACTTTTCATCGGAGCTTTCGAGTAACTCATCATCCAGGCGATTCTCATCGCCTCCTCTTTCTGAACCCGGTAGGTCTAGTGAATATGCTGCATCGACCCCTGCTGAGAATCCACCACTCTGATAAGCGTCTAATGCCTCTGAAATATCTTCACCTGGAAGTGCTTGTTCGCTCCATTTCAGAACACCGTCACTGCTTTCTAGAAGGACATATGTTTGCAGACTTTCTCCTCCCAGTTCATCGCTCAAAGCGAGTTGTGGCACACTAGTTGCTAGTGGAGTTACGCCTGTGTCAGCATATTCTTTGATTATGCTGATAATTTCTGATTCATTTGCGTTGGCCTCCATCTGAATCTGTAAGTCCGAGCCCACCGTGGCATCTACTGTCTTCTCGTCAACAATAGTCCCAGTGTATCCTTGAACTGCAGCAAGGGTAACGATAGATAACGTAAGTAGCATAATTACAGCTAATCTGTTTACTGATTCAGCGGAGCCAGAACCTTTGAGGCCTCTCTTTACGTCTTTTAGGAGTGGTGTTCTACCAAATATTACCTGCATTATTTGTGGACCCTTTGCTCCAATTCTTCCCAGGAGTAAAGCTCCACCAATCCATAGAGCAAATGGTCCGAATATTCCAATTAATCCCTCGATGAAGAAGTTCGAGACAATTCCATCTTCACTTCCGTTCATCTCTAGCCATGTGTCGATTACTGCTAGCATTCCGAAGAGGAATGCTGTCCAATGTAACCAACGCTTTGGTTCTGATTTCTTTGAGGTCTTCTTCACACCCTCTTCAATTTCGAGTTCGATGAAGTCCCTCGCTCTACTGCGACCGAATAGAACTGCTAGACCTAAAGTCGCTATTGCAGTAAACAACGTAGAGCCAATTCCCAAAGTGGGGTTGACATCAAAATCTCCGGTTCTAAATTCCATAAATCCAACCGCTGATAGAACGACTGGAACTGCCAACAACGCTAGTATGTAACCGATTAACCACGCAGCTGAAGCCATGACGAATAACTCGAGTAATACCATTCCCTGAAGCGTCTTTCCATCCGCACCAATTACCCGATGGATACTCACTTCTCTACGTCGTTGCTCAAGTGATAGCACTAGACCATATATCAAAACAGCAATAGAAAGGAAGACGATTGGTATCATGATGATGTAATCGAAAATTTGGATTAACCCAAGGAAGATATTGAGGAAAGTGATAGTTCCACTTACGATGTCAGTGTAGTACAGGTCTATGCCTTCATCGGTGTAATTTTGGGCTTGCACTCTAGTACCAAGGTCTTCCAACCATTCTTCAGCATCAGCAGTTGAACTAGTTGGTAATTGACCTCTATCGATGGTTACTCCGAGATACATATGGTCGTAGAACATCAATGTTCCACGCTGTGATTCTTCAAGAACTTCCAAAGTGGTGAAAAGCGGGTTAAACGGAAGAGTTGGATTTCCAAAATCCCAAGGCTCGTAAATTCCTACTACTGTGAGATCTTCTACTGTCATCCACATTCTACAGTAAATCATCTCATTGTTTTCTGGAGTAATCTCACCGTCACAATTCTCGTCCGTTATCGAGCCTTCAACTAGAGTAGATTCATCTACAACATATGCAAATGTGAGACTGTCTAATTTGTCTCCGACACTAGCTTTGGCTTGGCTAGCGATTGTTGATGGCAGGATTATGCCTCTATCCCGTGTCATATTTTCAGCACTTGGCCATTCTCCCAGTCCAGGAATGATGTTCTCACCTAAGCGCTTTGCCAGTTCTCCATCGAATGCACCGTTATCTAGGAAACGAATCGCTCGCATGTCAGAGATCGGTGGGCCATTTGCATCTGCTTCTGGATAAGTGAACGTCACGTTAGACCAATAAGGGTTTGAAGTGGCAGAAATTTCACGCATCTCAAGGGGTTGTGCTACAACAAATTCCCGATTGAAGAAACCTCCGCTGTGTATTCCTTGCCGCCCGAGTACAAGTGTGCAATCGTTGAATTCTGAGAAATCTTCGAGTAATTCATTACATACCTCTCTCATTACTGTTGTATTATTTGACCAGCCAGATGCATTCTCAACCGGTGTTCGGCCATACTCAATTTTTGCATCGAAAGGTTCTGACTTCAAAGATTCTTCAAAGAATAACTGAGACAGACCAACTCCATACGCAAGAACGGTTGTGATTACCAGGGACGAAAGGAAGACACCAGTAATTACTGCAAGGCCTCTTTCTTTACCTCTCCATGCACCTTGTGCTGCTAGACGTAGCCTGCTTGGTAATTCCATTACTTTGTTCTGTAATTTCGCTAACTTTGAACGGTTTATGTCAAAGTCTGAGTCATCTAGGTCGATGTCTATACCGGTCATTCTTCCTCACCGTCCTCGTCAAGGCCCCATGCTGAACGTATGTCGGATGCTTCGGTTTTCCCGTCTTTCAGTAGAAGCATTCTATCTGCGTTGGATGCTAAGTCTGGATCGTGAGTAACCATTAGAATTGAAATTGGCTTTTCTTCATCATGACACAGTTCTTTGAACAGAGCAAGCACTTCCTTGCCGCTTGCAATATCCAAATTTCCAGTTGGCTCATCCGCTAGAAGAATTGGGCGATTACCGGCAATTGCTCTAGCGATTGCAACTCTTTGCTGTTGTCCTCCAGACAATTGGTCAGGAATGTGATGCATTCTGTCGCCAAGTCCGACCCTTTCAAGTGAGTTAATCGCAGCCTTCTCTGCTTCGCTAGCAGACATTCCTGACAGTTCTAGGGCCATTGCTACATTGTCTACTGCGCTGAGATTGTCGAGTAAGTGGAAGTCTTGGAAGATCCAGCCGACCAACTCTCTTCTAACGTCAACCACACTTGATGGCCCTTTCAGTCCGTATGTTCGCTCGTTGAGAGTGATGCTACCGCCATCACCAGCTAAAAGACCACCAATGATATTCAGCAATGTGGATTTACCGCAGCCCGATGGCCCCATCAAAGCGACCATCTCGCCCCTTTCAATCTCCATTTCTACCCCTTTCAGGACTTGGAGTTTGTTCGATCCAGAACCAAATGACTTTGTAAGACCGGTTATAGTTAGCATGATACCACTCACTATCAAGCAGCATCATAAAGTTCTGATATATCAACTACTGTTTGATATGAATTCGAAGGATTTCTTCACTTTTTGCCGAAAGTCATTCTCCTCAGCCAGTGGATAACTCCACCGTTAGAGAAAATACCGTTGCGGTATTGCTGCTTTTCCATGACATCATCAATCCAGGTTTCGAGTTCGTTGTCCATGTTTCTCCCTCAGTTTACTTTTGGAACCGGCCCTATAATGCGTTTTGGGTGTTATGTTTAAACTAAGTGTTGCAAGAAACACCTCATCTTTCGGTCGCAAATCAAGCAGATAATTGCTCTATTCGCTTGCCCATGACCCTCTTCCAAAGAGGAGGGAAAATTGCTAACCAAAAGCAGACGTAATACCCGCTAGGTAGCTGCGGAGAATCTTCGTACGCCTGCAAATCCCACATTGGCGTACTTGCTTTCAAGTGGTGTGCTGGGTGAAGAGGGAGTTCGAGTAATGTCCATCTTGACCAGACGCCTCTATGCTCCCAAGAATGGTATTCTGTATGCCTCTCTCCAACCTCTCGTCTCAATCCATAGTGCTGCATGTAATTGACATACTCTAGAAGGATTATCGCAAGCGCAGCCTGAATCAAAAAGGCATACAACACCGCCGAAGAAAGTAAGAATAGTCCTGCTAAAAAGAAGCCCTGAAGAATGGTGCTGTGTAGAATTGGATTCTTCAACCCGGTTTTACCCTTGTCGGAATGTGTCTTCCAGGCTGACTTGTATTGCTTTGGAATCGTCATCACGATTTGAGTCCAAAGGCCTCTACCGGCTGGAGAGGAAGCGGGGTCTAATTCAGTAGCATAGTTTCTGTGATGACCATGGTTGTGTTCTGTAGTGAAATGAGAATACAGTACCATGAACATGTTCAACCTTGCAACTCTCCAGATAAGGGATCCTTTCTTTCTATGCCCCGATTCATGTGCATTGATTATTCCCGAGATTCCACCAACTATGCCAACAGACAGACCACCAAGGATTACTGGAATGGTGAACCCATCTGAGTTTGCTCTCCACAACAATACTGCTATACATGCATAGAAGAAAAGGGCATGAGAGTACAACAGGCCATTCCATGCTCGTGTTGAAACCTCTCCTCGAACCGGAGCCCTTTCGGGAGCGAAATAGTCGATGAAAGGGCAAATTCCTAGTGCGTAAACGAACCCCGAGAAGGCCCAGTAGCCCCCTTGATAAATTCCAGCGATGGTAATTATCGGCAAGATGAAACCTAGCAGATGGGGGACCCATGACTCCTCTGCTTCTTGCATGTAACATGCCAAGCACTCATACATCATAAGCGTGGGTTTGAAATCAGCAATACACGTCGGACACACGATGGACCCATTGCTCAAGGCCAAGTTGCAAAAGCAACGTTATCACATCGTTGGTGAACATGGCGGAGTCAAGGTTTGTCACTGGACAAAGGAATCTCTCCTCAGAGACCGGCAGTGCTACAAAGGGCGGTTTTACGGCATTGCAAGCCACAATTGCATGCAAATGTCGCCAGTAGTTGACCAGTGCAATCTGGCATGCTCTTACTGTTGGAGAGAGCCACACATGGATACTCTTGAATTATCAGACCAAGATCCATTGGAAATGTTGTATGAATCTGTAAAGGCTCAGAGGAGGCTTATTTCCGGATTCGGTGGAAATCCAAAGGTGCCTAAAGAGAAATTCTTAGATGCACAAAATCCGAAACATGTAGCGATTTCACTAAACGGCGAGCCCACTCTTTACAATCGATTATCAGAATACATGGAATTATGTCACTCACATGGAATGACTACGATGCTAGTCACCAATGGGACTCTGCCGAAAGTAATCGAAAAGTTGGATACGCTGCCTACGCAGTTGTACGTTTCGGTTGATGCTCCAAACAAGGAAGTATTCGATGAAATCTGTCGCCCGAAATGGAATTCAGCCGCTTGGGACAAATTTGAGGAAACAATCGATTTGCTTCCCAGTCTAGATACAAGAATTGTGTGCCGCCACACTCTGATTAAAGGTAGGAACATGAACCCTGATCATATTCCTCAATATGCTGCCCTAGATAACAGAGCAGACCCTGACTGGATTGAATGTAAAGGGTATGTGCACGTAGGGAATTCAAGAGAAAATCTAACCGCTGAGAATATGCCATTCCACGACGACATCCTAGAATTTTCAAACGCATTAGCTCCACTTACTGGAAGAAAGTTACTAGATGACTCACCTCCAAGCAGAGTTGCTTTAGTTGGAAAGGAAATCATTCCAATTCCAATACCAGAAGCAACCATGCATTTCCCCGATGACTTGGGAATTGCAGAATCAATAAAGCATCTAAAAATCGTACAGTGAGGGTTCATTTTGCGTAAAGTAATGCTAGCCAGAGGAGGTGCAATGTCACCGTATTCTGGTTTGGGCAGTACACACACCGCACTGGTAAATCGGCTAGAAACCGGTCTGATTAAGGACTACGAATTAAGTCAAATTCACGAATATGAAATCTCAAAAAATCCGCTCACTAGATTGTGGAGGAGATGGTTCAGTGGGCCGAAATCTGTCAGAAATATGGCCCGAGGCTCAGATATCGTACATGTTACTGACCAAGAACAAGCTGGCTTGATTCCAAAAACTGGGAATACAGTGGTTACGATTCACGATTTGTTCCATCTATTCCCTTCAAAGAGAAATGATGTCCAAATCGGTGACGCCAAAATCTCTGGAATTAGGAAGAAAGATTTGGCAAGAATTCGTGAAGGGATTTCAAGAGCAAAACTTCTGATTTGTGTATCTAAAGACACGCAACAAGAATGTGAGATGAGATTTCCTGGAATTGAAACTGTATGGATTCCTCACGCCATCGACACTGAAGCATATGCAGTGGTAACCGAGAGACCAGATTGGTTCGTTGATGGCGTAAATTTACTCGTAATCGGTAGCGAAGAAGCGAGAAAACGTGTCGATTTCGCGGTTAAAGTCTGTTCAGAATTAGATGTAACTTTACACAAGATTGGAGCCGAGTCTTCACCTCAATCCAAACAAGAGTTATGCGCACTTGCAAAAGATTTGGGCTGCAATCTTAATTGGGTAGGTAGGTTAGAATCCAGTGAGATGATTGCTGCACTCCAGCACGCTGATGCGTTATTGTTCCCTTCTATTGCAGAAGGGTTTGGATTACCACCACTTGAGGCATATGCAGCCGGTACTGTAGCATTGGTCGCAGATGCACCTGCTCACAATGAAATTCCACTTGAGCATCATATTCTTCCAGTGAACGATGTGGGTGCTTGGAGAGATGCGATTTCCAATCTCAAAGATGAAACTTCGATTGTTAGAAAAAGGGCAGCAGAATTTTCTGTTGAACGATGGGCTGAAAGGCACAAATCTGCTTATGACTCGTTATTTTGAGTTGAAGCCCCCTACCGTTTTATTCATGGAGGGGATTGATTTCGGACAAAACATGCAACCTGTTCAGAGTGTGGCAATCATCGGTGCCGGAAACATGGGTTCCGGTATTGCTCAGAAAACTGCTCAAGAAGAATTTGACGTTCAGATGGTAGACAGAGAAGCGCAATGGGTCGAGCGTGGTCAGACCATTATCTCCGACTTTTTGGCCGAGGCTGTAGAGAGGAGAATTTTCTCCCCTGAACAGGTTGAACAGATCAAAGGGCGCATTACTGGTGTCGTTGGCACAGAAAACACCGCTTCTGACACAGACTTAGTAATCGAAGCGGTGTTCGAAGAT
>DAYA01000026.1:53420-53985 GCA_002506705.1 Euryarchaeota archaeon UBA550 | reverse complement strand
GTGATGATGACCATGACGATCACGGCCACCATGATGAAGAAATGCACGCTGAAGATGTAATGGCAATGTTTGATTCTAACAGCGATGGTTACCTGTCTCTAGATGAGTTCATGGAAGGCATGGAGTCAATGGAAGATGACCATGGCGACCACGATGACCACGGTGACCACGATGTTCATCACGGCCTAGCAGTTGTTTACCCTGACGACACAACAGTAATGTTTGACGTAGACCATGATGAACTTCCAGAAAATGCAACAGGATGGAACCTTACCACAATGGCACTTAGCGAGAACAACATTTCTCTGACTTCTAGTTACTCCACTTGGGGTAATTACGTATCCGGAATCAATGGATTTGAAGCACCAACTGACTATTCTTGGTGGTGGGAATTACACACATGGAACGACTCAAGTGATTCTTGGGAAGCATCGACTCTTGGAGTAGATGATGTGATGATTCACACGGATGCTAATTACCTAGCATGGGCACCAAATTCAACTGACGACTCGATGATTCCACATCCTGGAGAGGATGATGGCCATGATGATGACCACGACGACCA
>DAYA01000026.1:52782-53095 GCA_002506705.1 Euryarchaeota archaeon UBA550 | reverse complement strand
ATGATGACCACGACGACCATGACGACCATGACTTCGAGCATGAATTCGAAGAAGCGGTCTTCGGCCACTACTTCAATGAAGCAGATGCAGACGAGGACGGCCTTCTAGACATGACCGAACTGGAGACATTTGCTGATAACATGAACAACATGGAAGGCGACATGGAAATGGACCTAATGGTTGAAATCTACATGAGCGTCTTCGATGAAGATGAAAACGGTGTTCTATCTGTTGAAGAATTCACAGAGATGATGGAAATGATGATGTCAATGGACGAAGATGACCATGACGACCACGATGACCATGACGATCA
>DAYA01000026.1:28811-52444 GCA_002506705.1 Euryarchaeota archaeon UBA550 | reverse complement strand
ACCATGACGATCACGATGACCATGGTGACGAAGGTGACCATGATGATGACATGAACATGACAGCAATGGCTGAGATGATGTTTTCTATGTTTGATACTAACGAAGATGGCTCCCTAGATGAATCTGAAGTTCATGCAATGATGGACGAGATGATGGGAGAAGAGCACGAAGAAGGTGTTGCTTTCATTGGACTACACATTGAAGAAGAAGGTGAATATGGAATCGCACTACCTGAAGGTGTTGAACTACACGTTCTAATGGCAGGTGGACACGAAGGCCACGACCATGGCAGCCACGATGACCATGACGATCACTCTGGCCACGATGATCATGACGACCATGGTGACGAGGACGATCACGATGACCATGGTGACGAAGATGACCATGATGACAACGCTGAAGAAGAGTTGGCTTACGACCCACACAGCTGGTTAGACCCAGTTGCAATGGCTGCTCAGGCTGATGTTGTTCTAGCGAAATTAATCGAGGTCTTCCCTGATGGAGAAGATGAGTTCACCAAGAATACTAATGCATTCAAGGCAGAATTGCTAACACTGGATGAGAAGTACAAGACACTCACATCTACATGTACCGACCGAACAGTTGCAGCAAATCACAATGCTTACTCTTACCTGGCTTACAGGTATGACATTGAATTCGTAACAGTCCACGGACTAGATCCTGAAGGAGAACCATCCGCTGAAGACGTTGTCAAGGTTGTTGACCACATCGGTGAAGAAGGAATTACAGTTCTTTTCGTTGAAGAATACACTGACCAATCATCTGTTCAGAGTATTGTAGACGAAACTGGTGTAGACATTCAGATTCTTTACACCATGGAAATGGCTCCAACAGATTCTTCTGATGACTATCTGTCCTTGATGAACAAGAACTTCGAAAGTCTAGAAGCAGGCATGTCCTGTTCCGCTTGAAACTAAATCGGTATTAGGAGTGATACAATGCACACTGTTGACCTAATCCCGATTGTGATAGTAGGAATCGCTGTAATTGTTTCCGTAGGATATCTACTTACAGAATTCATAAGAGCGCAGAAGGCTTAGAACAAGCCTCCTACCGCAGTACAAACGTCAGCGGTGCTCAAATGGAACAGATCCAAATTGATGTAAACACTTCCTCCACGGAAGAAAAAACTGTTTTGGATATCAAGGATTTATCCGTTTCACGCTCTGGCAAGCTAGTTTTAGAGGATATCAATCTCAAGATTAAATCCGGAGAATTTGTAGGAATAGTTGGTCCAAATGGCAGTGGAAAATCTACTCTAATGCTTTCCATACTGGGAATTCTAAAGGCACAGAATGGCTCTGTTAGCATATATGGTTCTCCACCAATGTCTAGGACACTCATTGGGAAAATTGGTTGGGTTTCACAAGCAGCTGCTAATATGAAAAAAGACATCAGGATAACGGTCGAAGAACTTGTCAAACTTGGAACAATAAATGCCAAAAACATGTTTTTCCGTTCTAGAAAAGATCAATCCGCTGCCGTAGAAAATGCTATGCGGATGGTTGGTATTGAAGAGTTAAGAAGTACAGACATTTCTAAACTATCAGGTGGACAAAAACAGAGGGCAGTAATCGCCAGAGCACTTGCTTCTAATGCAGACTTTATCCTCCTTGATGAGCCGTTGGTTGGGATAGATAGAAATTCAAGAAATTCATTGTTAAAATTGCTAGATAATCTATGCCATGATGAAGGAAAAACAATTATGATGGTATCCCATGATTTAGCCGCTATTCGTCAAACTGCCCACAGAATGATTTTCCTTGAACAAAAAATTTGGTTTGATGGAAGTTCTGAAAAATTCCCGGATCTAAACGAATTAGCAAACCTTAGAGGAATCCAACATGTTCACAAACATGTCAATTGCAAGGAGGAAGAGGAATGACGTTCGAAGGTCTAGGGCTAGAAATTCTAGCAATAGTCGCACCGCTATTGGAGGCACTAGCACCAATCATGCCAGGAGATACTTTTCCAAGATTCTTCAACATGGAAATGATGCAAAGATCGTTAATTGCCTCAATAATGGTAACAATTGTTGCTGGGATTCTCGGTGTATTCCTAATCATCCAAAATCTCTCATTGATTGGTGATGGTCTTGCGCACGTATCCTTTGGTGGAGTTGCTGTTGCAATTGTAATAGGTGCAACAAACCCACTTTGGTATGCATTATTATTCAGCGTAATTGCTGCAATATTGATTCACGAATTGCAAGATAGAGATATACTCACAGGAGATGCTTCAATCGCTATATTCCTAACCGGAACACTAGCACTTGGACTAATTTCATTGACTGTTTGGGGCGGTGGCGTAACAGCAGATATCCATAGTTATCTCTTCGGAAGTCAACTCCTAATCGATAAAGACAATCTAAATTGGATTGCCTATGTTTGTATTCTTGCCTCGATTGCAATGGCGTTTATCGGCCCTAGTTTACTGGCTTGTATCGTTGACCCTTTGGCAGCTAGAGTGCAGGGCTTGCCAGTAAAAGGAATCGGTATCCTCTTCGCCATAATCACTGCGGGTGCCGTGGTAACGATGGTCAAAGTAGTTGGAGCATTATTGGTTACTGCATTATTGGTTACTCCTGCTGCCACCGCCCAAATAATCGGCAATAGTTTCCGTTCTTGCTTATTGTGGACTCAATTCTTTGGAATTACTTCGCTGTTGGGTGGCCTCTACATTTCATCTGAAATGGGTGCAGGTAGCGGGGCCGCTATTGCATTATTCGCGGCATTGTTGTTTGCCTTTGTTGCAATATCCAAAACCACAATCAACTTCTTTTCTCAAAGTAATGAAAACTGATCATTCTAGAGAGATGCGCATTGCGACAGCGTTTCCACCGCCGAGGCATAGAGACACAATTCCACTCTTTGCCTCAATCCTTCGCATAACTCCAATCATTGTGATTAGACATCTTGTACCACTGCTACCCAAAGGATGCCCGAGAGCAACAGCACCGCCGTGGAGATTGAATCTGTCTTCAGGAATCCCTACTTCTTGGGCAACTGCACATGAAGCACTTGCGAATGCCTCATTGTGTTCATACACATCGATGTCCAGTACATCCATTTGCGCCCTTTCTAGCAACTTCTGAATCGCTGGCACTGGAGCATACATTACACGGCTTGGCTCAACTCCTGCTGTGCAATAGTCTTCAACCACAGCGATGACTTCCCAACCGTTTGCCCTGGCAAAATCTTCGTCTGCAACTAGAACAGCAGACGCACCATCATTCAGAGTGGATGCATTGCCTGCAGTCACCATTCCATCCTCTTGGAAAACCGGTCTTAGTCCTGCTAAAGCCTCGGCTGTGGTTCCGGCTCTTACGCCTTCATCCACCTTGAGTTCAGGCATGTCGAACCTTTCCCAATCGAACCAACCGTTTTGCTCTGCTGTTGCAGCATTGCTCTGCGAGCGTGCTGCGAATGCATCCATTTTCTCTCTGGAGATATTGCATTCGTTCGCTACAATCTCTCCAGTATTGCCCATGTGTACGTCGTTGTATACATCCCATAGACCGTCATGAACCATCGAAGAGACCAACTCTTTCTCTTCTCCATTTCGCTTTTCGAATTTCGGAGCATTGGTCATACTCTCCATCCCACCAGCGATTATGGCCTTGTATTCTCCAGCCTTGATACTGTTTGCAGCTAACATCACGGCCTTCAAAGAAGAACCGCAAACCTTGTTGATGGTGGTGGCAGCAATTGTATTTGGTAAACCTGCACCTAAAGCGACTTGACGTGCTGGTGCTTGTCCAGCACCCGCTTGTAGAACTTGACCGAAAAGAACCTCGCCAATTACTCCAGATGATGGATTGATATTGCAGCGGTTAAGCAATTCTTTGACAGAGCGTATTCCGAGTTCAACTGCTGTCAAATTAGACAAACTTCCTCTGAATTTTCCAATGGGAGTTCTTGCAACACCACAGATAACGACTCTTGCCATAGATGTGCGACCGTTACTCGATTATTCAACTTGACCTCTAGGGAAAGTGTTCTTGAGTAGTGGTTACTCGCCGTGGCATGGCCAAGTTCAAGACCGACATCGAGACCGACCGCGCTAAGAATGAAATGAGAAACATAGAGGTTGAAATCGATTTCACACCAAACGCTCTTGCTAGCATTCTATACCGTCAAGGAAACACACACATCCTATGCTGTGTAACAAAAGAATCGCGTCTTCCAGGATGGTTCCCAAGAGATGCAACAAAGGGCTGGGTACACGCAGAATACTCTCTATTGCCCGGTTCTACTGACTCTCGATTTAGGAGAGAGCGAAGAGGTGCAAAGGGTAGAACCCAAGAAATCGAAAGATTAGTGGCTCGCTCGCTAAGGGGAGCTATCGACCTTGAGGCACTTGGACCGATTGCTTTGACTGTTGACTGTGATGTTCTAAACGCTGATGGAGGTACTAGGTGTGCTTCAATAACCGCAGCAAATATCGCCCTCAGGCTTGCTGTTAGAAGACTCATTGCAAGTGGAGACTGCTTGCCGGTTGACCTGCGCCCAAGCCGTGAGGATAGAGAGAATGGATGGACTCCACCAGAACTCACTGAGGTCGAGGCAAGAAATCACGAAAACAAGGTTATTCCACACGATTTATCCGCAATTTCTGTTGGATTGGTTGGGGAAGATGTCTACCTAGACTTGGATTACATTTTGGACTCAAATGCAGATGTGGATATGAACGTGGTTGGAACCGCTGATGGTAAATTCGTAGAAGTACAAGGAACTGGGGAGGAATCCACTTTCTCATACGACGAATTACAAGCACTTCTAGACATGGCAAGAAATGGTCTTTCACAACTCGCTGAAGTACAAGCCGCTGTTCTCGAAGACATCGAGTGAATAGCCGTAAGGCTTGAAATACAGATGCATGTGGCAAGGCTATCCCGGGTTAGTAGCTTAGTTGGGAGAGCGCGGCACTGAAGATGCCGAGGTCGCTGGTTCAAGTCCGGCCTAACCCACTTTCAACGCCTCTAATATTACTCGTGGTTAGCCAAACTAAGTACTCACGCCGTACAGCTATTCCTCTCTTGGCATACCCACCATTCACTTTGCTCAACAGAATGTAATAAATTCACATTTCACGATTATTAGTTCGCTTTATACACCCAAGCACATTGAATCGAATCGAGGAATTCCAATGCGTGAGCCTGCTGACAATCGAATACCCGTGACTGTTTTGACCGGTTTCTTGGGCTCTGGAAAAACGACACTCCTGAATCACATTCTCTCTAGCATGGACCACAAAATGAAATTCGCCGTAATCGAGAATGAATTTGGAGATGTTGGAATCGACGAGAACATATTAGTTGAGAGTTCGGAAGAAACGATTATTGAGGTAATGAATGGATGTATTTGCTGTACTGTCAGAGGCGACTTGACAGTTGCTCTAGACAACATGTATGACAGGATAAAGGACTTCGATGGAGTTTTGATTGAAACAACCGGCCTAGCCGATCCGGCTCCAGTAGCACAGACATTTTTCGTTGACGATAAAGTAGTTGAAAGATACAAGTTAGACGGGATTATTACCGTGGTTGATGCTAAGCATATCATTAGACATCTAGATGATGAAAAGCCAGAGGATGTTGAAAATGAATCCGTAGAGCAACTAGCATTTGCGGACAGAATAATGCTTAACAAAATCGATTTAGTTAGCGAAGAAGAATTGAAAGAAGTTGAATCAAGGATCAAATCTATCAACAACCATGCACCAATTTATCGAACGCAAAATAGCCTAATCGAGCCCAAAGAACTGATCAATATTGGGTCATTTGACTTGGATAGAACTCTTGAGATGGACCCCGAATTCTTGGATACAGATTCTGAACATGAGCATGATCAGCGGGTAACTTCCACAAGCGCTAGGTTCGAAGGGGAACTTAACGTAAACAAACTGGAAAGATGGATTGGGACTTTAATGAGAGACAAGGGAGAAGATCTGTTCAGGTACAAGGGAGTTCTATCGGTTAAAGGAATGGATGAAAAATTCGTATTCCAAGGGGTACACATGCTGTTCAGTGGAGATTTCAGTAAAGAAATAGGTCTGTGGAAAGAAGGTGAAACCAGGGAATGCCGATTTGTGTTCATAGGGCGAAACTTAGACCACGAAGCACTGCAGAATGGTTTGATGGAATGTATTGCAGAAGACTTGAGATTCAATGTTGGAGATACCGTTTATGCAAATATAGGCGATTTTACTGAAGGGAAAATTCTGAAATGCTGGGACCAAGGAAATCCATACAGAGTTGAGATTCAAAATAAAGAAAAATCAAATGTCTGGGTTCCAATAGACAACGACCAGTTCGTTCGGGAAAGTATTTGAAAATAATATCTTAAAGGTGTGGAAAAATGGCGCCCAGGGTAACTATTTGTGACGGTTGTTGTTGTGGTAGAGTAGAAAAAGAAAATCATGAGGTCCCGTTGGAATACCTGAGGGATGCATGGAAAGAAAACGACCTAAAGTCACAAGTAAAACTCACCATTTCTGGTTGTTTGGGACCATGTAAAATGAATAATGTCTCATTGATTACATCAGGATCTGAAAGAATATGGCTTGGTAAACTGAATGACATGGAGTATTACGAAGCTATAGTAGATTGGGCCAAAGAAATAGCAGAGAGTTCAGGAGAACTGATTGTTCCCGAGAAACTTGCTAAATTACAGTTTGACCCCATAGCGTAACTAACTCAATTTTGGCTGGTTTTAGATTAATCCTGCATAGTATTCATGTGCTGTTGCCCCGTAGGGGCATACATGGGGTCGGAAGATATCGTGAGTGATATTGAGACTACCCCTGTAGAAGTTGGAGATTCCAAACCTATCGACAAAGTTTCCAAGGAATTAGCAGCGATCAGAAAAAGAAGGAATACCGACTCCAAAAACCGGTTTCCTTCAGCAATTGAGGATTGGACATTACTTGCTGGCCTAGGTTATGGCGCACTCTATGCTCTGCTATTATTCGGGATGTCAAGCGGTGTTTTCGGTGAGTCAACAGCGCTAGATCACTGGGCAAGCGACACTGTTCTCGATGCAGGAGACCAATGTGAGGAAGTACTCGATACTCCTTGGATTCACGCATATCCTGACAACGATGTTGAGGCTGTGAAGATTTCAGGTCGAAATCTGGCTCAAGGAATTCCCGTCCTAAATTGGACCGTCACTGCCTCTGATGGTGGAGAAACACCAGTGCCCTCACAAGGTGAAATTAACAAAAAGAATGCCAAAATAGAGTACCATGATTGGAAGACTGGTACGTATGAACTTGTCATTACCATCGACGTGTACGTCATGGGCAGTGATATGGATTACAAGAATGAGTCTGATAGAGTCAATGGAACCGAGAGAATCAACAAGGTTCTTGAATTTGAAATATCAACCTCCAAAAATGCATTGTCATTCTTGCCCTTCGTAGATTCTGAAGTTAAGCGTGAAGCAACAATTCTAGAAGATGGTCCTCGGTCTTGTTGGTCTGTTACTGACTTAGGAAATTGGGGGTTCGTCCTGATGGGGGCTGAACTTGGTGGTGGTCGTGAAACCGCCATGCTAACAGGTGGAGCTGCTGGTATCCCCGCTTGGTGGATGGCTTTCATTTCCCTTTCGCTTTCTGTTGTCTCTCTATTCTTGGCTTACCCTGTAATGTACAAACTGTACCACCAAGACACTGACGATATGCTATCGAGAACTCACATCAGAAAGGTTGTAGTCGATGTCTTGCGAAACTCAGAATCAAGACTTCACATCAATATTGATTGGGACCTCTACAAAATCGAAGTCAGAGATCTTTCAATCGACATCATGGTGCCATATTCAAACACGGAAGGTACATTCTCAGATAGCGCTGACGTAAGGTCTGAAATCCTCAAAGAAATACTAGAAGAATTTGCTCTATTCCGCGTTTTCAAGCCTGTCCAACTAACAGTCAGGTCAATTGGAGACAATCAAGCAATAGACTTCGAAACCGGTGTAGGTGTCGGTAGTGGCATGATTGAGGAAGGGGACGCTGAGGACCAAGACTACACCGCATTCTTCAGAGACCTACACATGCTATCTAAGGTTGAAGATGATGTTAGAGAATCTGTTAAGGGTTACTTCCGTTCAACTAACGACCTAATCCTACAGATGGCTACAGTTACGAGCGAAGACTCTATCATTTTCGTCAGAGTAGCGTACAAGCCAAACCAAAGATTTGCTTTCTTCAGATTCAAGGATTCAAATTCAGATATTGAGAAAGACCTGAGAAAATATATTTCAAGAGAAAACCCTGAACTCGTTGGAACTCAGGAATTAATTGTGAAAGGTAGAAACCTAGTTTCAACCCTAGCTGACAGGTCTGGTGCTGGTCGAGTTGAAACACTAACTAGCAAGGACAGCAAAGATGCAAGAGTTGCTGCAGTAGCCAAGCAAGATGGTTTGGGCGGTAGAGTTCTACAAACCAAATTATTCGGCGATATACTTTCGACTGTTGAGTATACTGCGAACGAGAAACGTGAAATGATCAACAAGTGGGGATTCTGGGGATTGATTGTATTCGTTTGGATTCCATTCATGGCATCCGGGGTTCTCGTAGGAGCAATGCTAGGTCTGCTTTCAAGGATGAAGTTCATGCGCGTGCTGTGGGCTACGTTTGTAGGAGGTGCTGCAGCATCTCTAACTTGGGCTTACACCGCTGAAGGAATAATTACGGTAATGCACAAGTACAAACTTGAAGCAGCAATCCCAATTGCGATTATTGCATTCATTGGAATGGCTTTCTTACACATGCGCTCAACAAAGATTCGCAGACAAGCCGAACTTTTCGAAGATACGCTACTAGACTCTTTCCATGCCGACATACGAGATAAATATGGTAGCGAGTGAGGCGATCACATGGTTGGTGACCCCGCTAAGTTTGGTATAATCACAATCTCTGATAGGGCGTATTCTGGTGAATACAAGGATGAGGGTGGACCTGCAATTCAGGGATTCTTCGAAGAAGCAATAGCCTCAGAATGGTCTCATCACTACGTCGTAGTTCCTGACGAAATTGGAGCAATTACTCAAGCAATAACAGAGATGACCGACAACCTCGGTTGCGATGTTGTTGTAACAACAGGAGGTACGGGTCCTGCTGAAAGAGACGTAACTCCGGAAGCAACCATGCAAGTCTGTGATAGAATTCTCCCCGGTTTCGGAGAACAAATGAGAGCTATTTCACTGGAGTTTGTTCCCACCGCCATCCTCTCTAGACAGGTTGGCGGAACTAGAGGAAAAAGTCTGATTTTCAACCTTCCAGGTCGTCCCAAAGCGATAAGAGAAACTATAGACGAAATTTGGAAGGCAGTACCATACTGCGTTGACCTATTAGGCGGCCCGTACATCGACATGAAAGATGACGTATGCAACGCTTTTAGACCAAAGAGTGCGAGAAGAAGGTGAGGAAATGAGTGGAAGTATATTGGTGACTGGTGCGAGCATGGTTCTACCTACTGGTATCGCTGTAGGAGACTTGAGAATAACCGACGGAGTAATCTCAGAAATTTCCACAAATGGAAACCTCACTCCAAATGATGGTGAGCACGTTTACGACGCAGCAGGTTTGCATTTGCTACCAGGAATTATTGACCCACAAGTGCACTTTAGAGACCCTGGGCAACCAGAAAAAGAAGACCTGTTCACTGGTTCAAGAGCAGCTGCCAGCGGAGGTGTTACTTCATTCTTAGACATGCCAAATAACGTTCCAAGCCAAACTACCCTACAATCGATGTATGACAAACTAGAGACTGCTGCGAATAAGTGTGTTACAAATTATGGATTCTTCATCGGTGCAACAGAGTCAAACGTTGAGGAACTGAGAAAGGCAGTTGGAGTTCCGGGAGCACCTATTGCAATTCCTGGAATTTGTGGAATCAAAATCTTCATGGGTTCTTCAACCGGTGATTTGCTGGTTAACGAATCTAATGCATTGAAGACCATCTTTGACAACACTGCAGGATTAATCGCAGTTCACGCTGAAGACGAAACACGAATGATTGAGAGAGCGAAGATGATCGAAGGCCGTACCGATATGGCAGCCCATGCCGAGTGGAGAGATGATGAAACGGCACTTATCGCCACAAAGAGGGCTGTCAAACTTGCACAAGAAAGCGGACACAGACTACATGTCCTGCACCTAACATCTGGAATCGAAGCAGACTGGTTAGCAGATGTCACATCATTACATGGTGAAGAAGGTAAAGCACACGTAACAACAGAAGTTCTTCCACAGCACCTAACTTTTGATGAAACTGATGTCGAAGTCCTAGGAACCAGATTGAAAATGAATCCACCAATCCGTTACAAGAAAGACAAAGAGACACTTTGGGAAAGGTTACTTGACGGAACAATCGCTTGTATCGCTACCGACCATGCTCCACACACCATGGAGAACAAAATGAAAGGTTTCCCAGCCGCACACAGCGGTATGCCTGGCGTGGAAACTTCGCTATCAGCAATGCTAACTCACGTATCTGAAGGAAAGTGCACACTAGAGCAGGTTGTCAAGTGGATGTCGACCGATGTTGCTGAGTGCTACCAAATGATTGGGAAGGGTAAACTCGAGGAAGGATATGACGGAGATATTGTTCTTGTTGACATGAATAAGAAAATCGAAGTTGAGGATCAAAACACATGGACGACAGTGAAATGGAGTCCGTTCATTGGCAGAACCTTAGTTGGTTGGCCGGTATTAACTGTCGTTGACGGAGTACCTGTTTTCGAAAGAAGTGATGAGACTGGCCCGAAAGGAAAGTGCTTGGTTAATGCAGGTGAGGTTGGAAAACCTCTGGTTATGCTACCGTGGGATTAAATCGGCCTGAACACTGGTTTTACTAAGCACTAATTTATTTACCAAACATAGAATTTCACAATAGTGAAAGACATGAGTAGCATAGAGGAAAAACTCGGACCAGGGCATCAACAAATCGTAATCGGACTTCTCATTTTTGCCGCAGGAGCACTGTGGGGAATAATGCTAGCAAATGCTGATGAAATCAATCTCAAAGACCTGTTTACTTCCGCAGTAATCATGTTGTCGGGGGCGATGATCACCATGCTAGGAATCTCATTTGGCACCGATAATGAGGATGATAGAACCAATGACCTGCAAGATGCAATCACTGAGTTAACAGGCATGCTAAACGCTCTACAGGCCAAAGTTACTGGTAGTGGCAGTGAAGAAGAGTGATTACAAGTTGTATAATTTGGAATACTTAGACTCAACATAAGCCAAGAAAGGCTCTGGACTTGGAGGAGAGCCTGTTGCGCTCTCAATCAATTCCGCTGGTGTCATTACCGAGCCCTTTTGATGGATTTTTTCACGTAACCAATCAAGCATACTAGACCAATCTCCTGACTTGATTATCTCATCGATATCACCAAGTTCTTCTGACATTGTTTGAAGCAATTGAGCTGCGTATAGGTTACCAAGGGTGTAGGTTGGGAAGTAACCAAATGCACCCATTGACCAATGGATATCTTGTAAGCATCCCAAGGAGTCATTTGGAACTTCTATTCCGAACCAATCTTTCATCATTTTATTCCATGTTGCTGGGATATCTTCGACCTTGAGTCCCTCATTGAAGATCATTTTCTCGATTTCATATCTTATCATGATGTGCAGATTGTAGGTGATTTCATCGGCTTCAACTCTAATGAAATCAGGCTTTACTTCATTTGCAACCAAGTCAAGAGTTTCATTAGTCCAATCAGGACAATCCGGGAATTGCTCCTTGAACCATGGCATTGCTACATGCCAGAATGCTGCTGTTCTACCAATTTGATTCTCCCAAAATCTGGACTGGGACTCATGAACTCCCAGGGAAATAGCCCCCCCGACCGGTGAAAAACTGTGTTCCCTTGGCAGACCTTGCTCGTAAACGCCGTGACCTGATTCATGCATTACTGCATACAGACAGGAGAACGGGTCTTTTTCATCGAACCTTGTGGTGAATCTAGTGTCGTCAGGCCAAAGTCCTGCACAGAATGGGTGTGTAGACCTATCCATTCTGCCAGCTTCAAAATCAAAACCCATTGCCTGACTAACTTTGTTGCAGAACTTTTCCTGTGCATCAGCGGGGAATACCATGTCTTCTGGAAGCCTTGGGATTTCTGTTCCCGATTCCATAATTCTTCCAAGTAAAGGCACTAGTCTTGCTTTCAAACCTGAAAATAGCGGGTCATAATCCCCTACAGTCATTCCAACTTCATACTCATCTAGCAATACATCGTACGGAGTATGTTCACAGCCCAAATATTCGATTTTCTTGTGAGTCAAATCGATTAATTTCTGTAAGTGAGGGGCAAATTGAGAAAAATCACTTTCACTTCTAGCCTGTTGCCATGCTAACAAAGCCTCGCTGCGTACTTTTGTAAACTCAGATACGAAATCGGTTGGTAGTTTTACAGCCTCGTCATACTTTCTTCTCATCTCCTTGAGATTTGCAGAGAAGTAATCGTCGTGTTCCAATTCTTCTAATTCTTGGATTAGTGAACCCATTTTCTCATCGATTAGTCTACCATGTCGCTGTCCAGCAAGCCATGCAAGTATCTCTCCTCTAGCCTTAGCACCTTTTGCTGGCATAATGGTTTCTTGGTCCCAACCAAGATGTCCTTGAATAGCTTCGAACCTGTACAAATCATTGACGCGTGTCATGAAATCTTCCTTTGCTCCCATGTTTCAAGCCAGTAGGTGATTTCTCTTCAAGATTTCACGTGGCGCCGGGCACACCTTGAAGTCGTGAACTTACTACGGTTCGTCATGGCCTCTCCATTTCGGCGTAAACCAAAGGAGAGAGAGGTGAAGGTCGATGACGACGACTTGGAACTGGAAGAAGTCGTGGAATCCGAAGAGCCACTAGAAGAGAATGTGGCTGAGGTTTTGGAAAGTTTGGACCTCGAACAAGCATTATTCGAATCCGCAAAACGCGTGACTCACACCTGTATGGATATCAGAAGAGGAGAAAATGTCCTAATCGTATGTGACCCAACAACTGGTCAAATTGGACAAGCATTGCACAAAGCAGCGACAGAGCGCTCAGATAGAGTTCTACTGATTGTAATGCCAAAGGGAAGGCATCATGCAGAGGAACCGCCTACCCCTGTGGCAAACCTGATGAGGCAACAACAAATCGTAATTGCACCAACAAAGTACTCGCTTACACACACTAGAGCGATTAGAGCGGCGCTTAAAGAAGGAGCTAGAGTAGCCACAATGCCTGGTATGTCTGACGATATGTTCGTTAGCGGTGGAATGACTGCAGATTTCAATCAAATCAAGAAAAGCCTGTCTGAATTCTCAGGCAAATTGCGGCGCAAGAAGTTGGTCCATGTCAAAGATTCAAAGGGTACAGATGTAGAATTCGAAGTCTCATGGAAGGATTGGAACCTAGATGACAATGGTATTTGCAATCGACCTAGGATGATTACAAATCTTCCTGCAGGTAAAGCATTCGTCCTACCGAAAGAGGGAACTATGAACGGAACAATCGTTATTGATGGCACCTGGGAATCAACCTTGCTTGAAGAACCACTAGAGTTGACTGTTGAAAACGGGATTGTCATCGATATCAAAGGAGATTCGACCGCTGCCCAAATACGTCAACAGTTCGGAGAGGCAGCAGCAAAACTTCGCTCAAAAGATAGAGAGATGGTTTGGACAGTTGCTGAATTCGGTTTTGGTATGAATCCAAATGCACAGATTACCGGTCACGTACTAGAAGACGAGAAACAACTGGGGACATGCTACTTTTCAATTGGTGACAATACTAGTCTAGGTGGAAGTGCATCAGTCGGCATTCACATCCCAGGAGTAATCACAAATCCATCGGTATGGCTAGATGATTCGCAGATTATAGACGATGGAAAGTTCATGGAATGATCAGCGATTCTGTGTTCCACAAACTGGGCAGAAACGCCAACTTGGGTCCACACCAATTCCACAACCACGGCAATGTATACCTGAACGAATAGTAGGTTGCATAGGCTGGACAGGTTGCCCCCAACCTTGTTGTTGCTGTTGCTGCTGCTGAGCAAGCCATGCTTGCTGTTGTTGCTGCTGCTGTTGTTGAGCGAGCCATGCCTGCTGTTGTTGCTGCTGTTGCTGAGCAAGCCAAGCTTGCTGCTGTTGCTGCTGCTGATTAATCGGTTGAGCCTGTTGTACAGGTGGTGTATTCTTGATTCCTGCTCGGATTGGCTTAACCGGTTTAGGAAGTGCCATTCTTTCAGTCACTTCGGGCTGAGACTTTAGTTCCTCAAGAGTTACTTGGCCATCGCCATCGATATCGGCTTCTGCATGAATTTTCTCTGCTTCTTCTAGACCCATACCTGTTGCATCAGCGATCTCTTGGACCGATAATCCACCACTATTGTCAGTATCTGCAGCAGCAAATGCGTCATCAAGCGTTGGTTCGGGCTCTGGTTCTGGTTCCGGCTCTGGCTCAGGCTCGGGTTCTGGTTCGGGTTCTGGTTCCGGCTCTGGTTCAGGTTCGGGTTCCGGCTCTGGTTGAGGTTCCGGTTCGGGAGCCATAACTGAAAACGCTCCTGCAAATGCATCATCTGTCTTCTCAGATTCCTTTCTCTCATCAACTTCGACCACTGGTTCTTCGATTTTTGGAAGTGGGACTGGGTCGCTAGAAGGTAGAGGTACTGGTTTTTCTTGAACTGGTTCGGGTTCTGACACTGGCAAAGGTACTTCCTTGACCGGTTCTGGTTCTGGCTCAGGAGTAACCTTTGGCTCTGGTGCCGATATTGGTTCACTAGGAACAGGTGCAACATATGCGGTTTCTATTTCCTTAGCAGATGCACTACTGCTAGCTAGACTCGAAACTGGAGTAACATGGCCAGCAACGTCGAAACTTGCCTTAATTTCAGAGGCTAGTGAAAGCAATGCATCCTTATTTGCTGCTGGGTTTGATAGTAAAGACTCAACACCATTCAGATATTTTGTAGCCTCACCTTCACCACCGGTTTGTTGTGCAATTGCGAATAATTTCAGAAGACGCATTGGGTCAGCAATTTCCTGAAGTTGTTCTGACTCTGAGTCAGAAAATTGACCTTCACTAATTGCTAGAGCAAGTTGTTCTGGTAGAGACATTACGCCTAGATGTCCTGCAACTAGGAAGTAGATTTCACCACCTTCACAATTCAATCTCTCGCTAGCCTCTTCGAAATCAAAGTCACCCGGTTTGAGAACTAGGTCAGAAAGTAGGGCGAAGAATTTCTCAAATGCAGCCTCTCTTGGCATCTCCATCATCTGATGGAGAGCATCTGAGGATTCGAATACGCCAAAATAAGCAGCGGCATCGTCGACTTCAATACCTTCTGGCATTGAGACATCAGCAACGTCGTCACTCAATTTCTAACCCCCGTAATTTCCCCGAATTGACTACCCTTCTTGAGTGTGATGCCTCTAAATTACTCCTTTGACAAATCGATTATAGCCCTCGATTGTGGAGCAGACCAACCTGTGGTTTGCAATTGCATCAAAATTGAACGCTCGGTAATTCCACCCTTCAATGCGGTCTTTGTCCAATCAACGGCTGCAGCTCTATCTGCTAACTCTTCAGTATCAAACAAATCTGGGTCGATTTGAATCTTAGCCTTGCGAACTCTTCCGTCACCAACTGGCTTACGCTTTGCAACCTTCTTTCCTGCTGTGGCTGTACTCGCCGGCGAACCACCTCTTTGTGGACCTCGAGGGTCTGGACCCCTTGCAGGTCCTGCACTGGATGGTCCTCGATTTGGCCCGCCTGGTGGACCTCTGCTTGGCCCTGCAGATGGGCCCCTGCTTGGACCGCCTGGCGGCCCTCGACTCGGTCCTGATGCTGGTCCTCTTTGTGGTGAAGCACCTGGTGGGCCTCTACTTGGTCCACGGCCTTGTGGACCAGATGATGGTCCACTCTGTGGAGAGCCTTGTGGCCCTCTTTGAGGACCTCTTGAATTGCCACGACCGCCGAGGATGCCAGCCATGAAATCGTCATCACCATCGTCATCATCATCGTCGAACCAATCATCGTCGTCATCATCGTCGAAATCGAAATCGCCGCCTCTCATCCTTGAGATTATTATGAATACCAATCCTAGGAATAGCAGCCCACCGCCTCCAGCAGCAGCATAGAATATCATTGGATCCATGCCAAATATTGAGTCATCGGTTTCAGTCGGCTCAGCCTCAGCTTCAATTTTACAACCACTTGGGTAAACTTCCGCACCCTCTGGAGTATTTGGACAAGCATCCAAATCATCGGTTATTCCATCGCTGTCAGTATCAGACTGGTAAAGTGCACATCCGAAGTTATTCCTAGCCTCTTCAAGGTATACCTCGTTGATTTGGGTTCCGGGACACTGGTCTGCATCCTCGCCATCCGGGTTATCTCCCCAGCCATCAAGGTCTGCGTCTTCCCATTGCGTTGGATTTTCTATGAATTTGTCATCACCAAGTAGGTCGCTGTATCCGTCACCATCGGTGTCCAAGCAGCCAAGCCTGAATTTCTGTGTTGAGTTGCCCGGAACTTCAGGACAGGAGTCGGCATTGTCCCCGGATAAATTGTCTCCAAATCCATCACCGTCCATGTCTTGCCATTGGGTTTTATCGAATGGGAATGCATCTCCTACGTGAGTATCATTGTCTGGGAAATATGTGTAATTTCCTTTGTATCCGTCCCCGTCGATATCTTCCTCAATCTGTGATTCATCTATACAACCATTGGCTAGAACGATTACTGGAGGGAACGTCTCCTCACACTCATCGATATCGTCAGTAACTCCATCGTTATCAGTATCGAGTTGATACAAAGCACATCCTGAGTTGTTCATGGCCTGTGAAATATTCTCATCGGTTGGATTCGTGTTTGGACATAGGTCAGTTGGGTCAAAGATTCCGTCTCCGTCACTGTCAACTTCCTTTTGTGCTGTTGAACAACCGTCACTGTCAACAGCTGTGCTGATTGGAGTATCAGGACACCTGTCCTCAGCGTTTGATACACCGTCTAGGTCATCATCAATCTGATATTCAGAACAACCGATTTCATTGACAACTTGACCAAATTGAGTATTTGGACAATCGTCGTTATCATCAGGTACACCGTCTAAGTCTTGGTCTGGGTCATCTGATGGAATTGGACAACCTACACCGGGCGTGCCATCAGGTTTTGTCCCGTTAATCACACCAGCATCGAAAGGACATGCGTCTGGGTCATTTCCTTGCTGATTATCGCCCCAACCGTCACCGTCGCTGTCTGCTACTTGGGTTGGGTCTGCCGGGAATGCATCTGTGGAATCTTCTCTACCGTCTCCGTCAGTATCCTGACATCCATAGTATGCGACACTGACGTAACTTCCGTCAACTAGAGATAGGGCTGAGGTAGAGTTGCCCCAAACATTTGGACAATTATCGAGGAATAGGCCGCCACGATTGTTACCATTGTCTAGCGCAGTCCAATCATCTGGATAACCATCGCCATCGGTATCATTAGCTGCTGCTGGGATCGCTGGGAATTTGTCAGGTAGTGTTGCACCCTCTGAGGAGTTGTCTCCAAAGCCATCACCATCGGAATCCGCCCACTGTGTGCTGTCGTTTGGCCACCAGTCTGCACCATCTTCCTCTGTCCAGATGTATTGCGTCCCGTATGGGTTATTCTCATCCCAAGGGTCAGATGAACCATCTGAATCTGAGTCGGGACAGCCTTGTCGGTCTCTCCAAGAGTATCCTTCGACGAACCAACACCAGTCACCATCCACAGGATCGTCAGGGTTGTCACCATATCCGTCTCCGTCTCTATCTTTTTGCTGAAGTGGATTGTAAGGGAATAAATCACCTGGTCCAGATGGAGTGGACTCAAGAGTTACGTTACAGCAATCAGGACCGTGATTATCACCGAAAGTATCGAGGTCGGAATCCAAAGCCTGTTTCCAGTTTTCAGGGAATCTGTCGCCAAGAATTGGGTCATCGACCCAACCGTCTTGGTCGTCATCTGAACATCCCAATTGCCCCCACCAAGAGGTCCCATCCTTGTCATTGCAGTCGTCATTAGCATCTGACCATCCGTCTTCGTCATAATCATCACAACCGAATCTATCGTAGATTGACTCGCCGAAATCTGAGACACAAGCATCCGCTTGTGGGCCTAGAGAGTTATCACCAAATCCGTCTGAATCTGAGTCTTCCCATTGGTTGCCAACATTTGGCAAATCATCATGCGTGTCAGGGATTAGGTCTCTGTCTGTGTCGGTTACTATTCTAATCACGCTGAAATCATTGGTTGATGATTGTGAGTATGCGATTATTAGGTCCCCGTCCACCAAATTCATTCCAGCCATGTGTTCTGTTACAACCGAAGTGAATTTGGTAGAAGTCGTGATTGTTGAATCTGAGAATGAACCGGTTGTCCAAACTAAGTTATTGACGCCCATTGAATCTTCAGTTGATGTTACGTGCCACCGATCTGAGTCGACTAAGAAATCGAGTGGAGTAACAGAATCTGGTACGTCAATTGATTCAAGGCTCCAATTTCCATCGCTTGCTCTCTGTAAAACTCCTTGGTCTGAATTATTGAAATCGAAGACTGCATGCCCTCCTTTCATGACCAATTCATTACCAGTATTCTGATTGTTGTAAAGCATCCATCGCTCGTGAGCAACCGTCCAATTGCCACCGGATAAGCCTCTCTCGTAGACTCTCAGATACTCTCCATCCAGTACTGACAGCACTAAATTACCCGAGACCAACTCGAGTTCGAACAATGCTGTTGTGTTTGCTTTAACCACATTTTCTACAGACGAATTGGTTCCATCGTATTCGACTATCTGCAGGTAGGTTGAGTTGTTGGAAATAGCGACTTGTGCAAAAATTAGGTCGCCGCCAAAAGTCCAAATCGAATCAAAATCGCCACCAACCGTAGTGTTCAGAACCGTGTCTTCACTCCATGTACCATCCAAAGTTGCTAGGCGTACCATGTTGTCATCATCATCGACGTAAACCATCCTAGTTTTGTCACTAGCATCAACATGGACCTTTATGGGGTACAAGATATCGATTGAAGACCTAACCAATGATGTTGAATAGCCATATTCCCCCTCAGTTGTGTAGAAAATTGAAGAGTAATCTGGGGAGAAGTGACCAATGCGTTGCAATCCGTTAATGTCCATAGCAGTACCCATTTCCTTTCCTACTCCGGTACCAGTATCAAGACTGAAATCAAGACCAGTGTTTCCTTCAACATTCATAGTGACCAATTTGGATGTCCCCATGATTGAGCGTATTGCGAGGATTGTTGGTTTCCCAGAGTCTGTTATTCCCATAACAGCATCATCTGCATCGGTGATGTAACGGTGGTCCCATCTACCTGCTGAAGAAACACCGTCTGGAGTGTTTTCCAGTAGCATCAAACTGGAATCTGAAAGTTCAACAAGTAGAGAGGGGCTACCTCTTTGCGGAGTATGCAAACCGATTTTCTCGACCTTGTTAGGGAAATCAAAGTCCACATTTTCCCAATCTCTCTCCGACATAATGGTCAGTACTGGCGCGAAATTGTCTCCTTGATTCAAATCTCTTGAAGAGTATAGTAAATCACCCATTCCGTCGCCATTCAAATCCATTCCACTCAGGAGATTCAAACCGACATTCTCACCAGCTGAACCTTGAGCAAACAACTGGACGTCGCTCCTTACACCATTCTCTGAACCAAGGTAAAGGTTGACTGTTCCTGATTTACTTGCAGAAGGCATCATCAAGAAGAAATCTGAGTAACCATCCTCGTTAATGTCGCCTGCTGGAGAAATAGTGTAGCCAAGACGCGCATTTGCAAATGGACCTTTGATTGTTGAACCCTCATCATGGATAACAAGGTCTGATTCATTTCCAAACCACATGTGCACCTTTCCAGTTTGGTATGGGGTTGTGCTGGCAAACAATTCACTGATAAGCAGGTCATCGAAACCGTCACCTTGTATATCGCCTACAATTGACATTTCAAAGCCGTATAGTTTACCTTGGTTTAGAACAGAGTGGACCTTCACAGGTGTGGAATTTATTCCTGTTTCTTCACCCATGAAGAATTCAACTGATGAATAACCTGTAGGGCTGTCTACCGTTCCTGTGTTCGATACGACCATGTCAAGATAACCATCCCCATTTAGGTCGCCTCCTGCTGCAACCTGTCTACCAAACATGGTTCCCGAATCGGTCTGGGTGATGTTAGAATGCGCAACCATAGTAGTTGAATTACCCTTCAGCACCATTACTAATCCGTTCTTTGTTAGGGTGGGTTGGGCTTCATTTTCCTCGATTAGTTTGTCTGCAACAATTGCTAAATCGTCACATCCATCGGATTCTACATCCCCTAAAGATGTCATTGACCATCCCAAATTGTCGTCTTGATTGCCTGTCATCTCCCACCATGGCTGAGTTGTGATTCCAGCAGAAGTTCCAAGTCTGATGGAGACGTAACCCGAGTTGTTGATTCCTAACCCTGGCTCGCTAGACGCTATGTCATCGAATCCATCACAATTGAAGTCTCCAACTGCCATTCCATATCCAAGATTTGAGTCGCTGAAAGAACCAACCAGCATTCTGTCAGGAAGGTCTCCAAGCCCACTTGCTGAACCATAGTGGATAGAGATTGTACCGTTTCCTTCTGGGTCGGTGTAAACGAGATCGTCAATCGCGTCACCGTTCAAATCTCCGCTGAGAATTTCTCCTTCGAGTGAATCATCGTCGTAAGTGATTACGCTTAGCGGTGTTGGGTCAATTCTACCTGTGTCCTTACCTGCTAAGCTTCGCAGCAGCGATATTGTGTGTGTTGTTGAATTTGAGCTTGAGTAAGCAATCTGTTCAACATTGTTTGAGTCTAAATCCATACCAATCGCTTCAGATATCGATAAACCTCTAGAGAGTACTTGCCGGGATTCTGATGTTTCATTGAAGCGTAGCAATCTAACTTCACTTTCAGTGAGGTTGCTATCCGGCTGAATAGTGTAAACGATGTGGAACATGTTTTCACCATCGATTGCAATTTCTATATCGCTGCCAATTGGCCCTTCGTCCAGAAGTGTGTGGTTCCAAAATGCCTTGTTGAAGGAAAGGTGATGAAGGCCATGAGTACCAGTTTGACGGAAGAATATGTGTGTGCGAGAATCATTATCAAACTCGAGATTCAATGACTCGCTTCCAGAATCGTAAACGTTCTCAGCAATTGTTCTGATGTGCCAAGTACGTTCCAGATACACCGCATTTTTCTCTGCGAGTCTAGCAAGGCGTACGTGACTTGCTGTGCTTTCATTATCGTCATCATCTACGCCGTATGCGATTTGTATGCGGCCTTCAGAAGTGACCCCAATAGCACAACTATCGGTCTTTTCGCTACCCAAATTTTGCACAACTAACGTGTCAAAAGTCCCGTCCAAATTCAGAGTGTGGAAGTAAACTTCAGTGGAATTTGTCGAACAAGCGTAACCAACACCAATGTCGGTTAGAACCATGTCTATTGAATCAATGTTAGATTGGTTCTGTACTTCATGTGACCAATAATCTAAGATTGATTCTCCACGAACTGTCCAATTCTTCCCGTCCACGTTGATGATGTCTCCCTCTAGGTCGTGACCAGAACCTGAGGAGAATCCAATAGTCTGCGCCGCAGATTGCTGGTTTTGCTGCAATTCACCGGGTGGAAATTGAACCATAGGTGAGGAAAATTGTATCAAAAATATGGCGAGAATTGCAAGTGGAAGACCTTTGCTTCGCCATGACATACCACCACTCACGATTGCCACCCTACATTACTATTCCCAAAGTTTGAGCACACGGCCCCCATAGGGGGCCGGAATTATCCTAGATAGCGAACCGCTTGAATCTATGTATCACATCGCCGATACATGGACGGGTTCACTCTAGTGGTTGCAAACGGAGAATGGCCCAGAGATGAATTACTTCTCACGCTACAAGAAAAAGCTGATTTTACAATCGCATTAGACGGTGCAGCTGACCGTTTTGATTCTTGGGACGTCATAGTCGGCGATATGGATTCAATTACAAAATCGAGACCTGAATTTATAGATTCCAATCAAGAAAACTCAGACCTAGCAAAGGCATTGATTCAGTATGATGTCGATGCGGTCGTAGGAATTGAAGGAGGTAGGCTAGATCACCGTATTGCAGCGTTCACATCTTTGTTTGAATCACAGTCAGATGCAATTCTATATTTCGATGGTTGGAGGGCTTGCCGAGTGGACATTTCCGGTCTTGAAATCGAATTGGAAGTTGGAACGATTTGTTCATTGATGGCTTTTGGAGATGTCAAGAATGTAAGTGTTTCAGGAGTCGATTATCAGTTGGAATCTGAGGATTTGCAAACTGGAACAAGAGGTGTAGGAAATAGAGTAAACTCGAATCCTGTAACAATATCTCATGATGGTGGAGATTTACTTTTCATTTGGGAGGCAAGTGCGCTCTGATAAACTCGGAATACGCTTCTTTGCCGTCCCATTTTCTCGCCCTCTCATCGATTCTAGATGCTTGCAAGGTTGCCTCATAACCACCCCAATCTTCGATTAACTTGAGTTTCCATGCTGCTCTTGCAGAGTGGCCGGGCAGCAGAGTTCTCCACATACGTGGAATCCTGCCCGGCGTGATTAGGTTGACTTGGTCAACAATTGCGGTAGTGCATGTTTTTCCAAATGTGTGATACCACTCCGGATTTTCTGATAGTGAATTGAGCCTATCACAAAGAGCGTTGAACAGTGCCTTGTCCTTGCCTGGAGGTGTTTGAACTCTGAATAGGTGTACCTTGTGGTTGCGAGCATTTGTTCTCAGGTGTAAAGCATCTTTTTCTGTAGCCACAAGGAGATACAATTCGTATGCTCGCCACAATCCCTTCCATGGGTGATATCTCTCACCAACTTCCCTTCTAGTCTCGAAAGAGAATGTAATGAATTGACCGTCTTTGAATTCGAATGTGAGCATTGTATGAGCTAAACCTTTGATTTTGTGAAAGTGGTCGATAACGAACCATACATCCGCTATTTCATCTAAGTCAACTTTTGTGTTGATCCACTTTGAATCGTGCTCTCGCTTATTTTTCCAAGAAAAATCTCTCACGTTTTTCAGAGTTACCTTACTTCCTTTGAAAGAGGCAGTAGCATGCTCAGCACAATCGTCTACCCATTCTAAATCGAGTCTCGGCTCGAGTGCCTTAAGGCGAACATAGCGCTTCCACATTGCGTTTACAAACATTGCAAATAAGCCAGTACCGCTGAGAATCATTACCCAGAAAGCGATGGTTTGTAGCAAATCACCACCTCTTCCACATCATCGAGGCTCGGTCCCACCAGTCGAGTTCTCCATTCTCGTGCTTTCTCCAAAGCATACCGTTCTCATCGGTATGAGTTGGAAGGCCTTCGGCGTCAGGTTCACCCATTTCATCGAGTAGCCCGCCGAACAGTTCATCATCCTGCGGGCTTCTCATCATCAAGATAAATACCGCAATACCTAGGACTAGGGATAGAACCACAATCCCCCAAATTCCTACACTGGATGTCTCCGTCTCCGAACCCTTGGACTGAGCAGGAGCATCCTCATCTTGGACTGATGAATCA
>DAYA01000026.1:0-28476 GCA_002506705.1 Euryarchaeota archaeon UBA550 | reverse complement strand
TCGAAGGCATTCGGATAAGCATTGCACCATTTGTTGTACTAATCTCTTCATCGTTGGTCACTGTCAGAAGGATTTTGTAGACTCCGGACTCCCATTTTGAGCAGTCTAGAGTGCTAGTATTTGCTGACATTCCAATCGAAGGAGTAATTCTCCACTCCTTGAGGTAATCTGTATGGTCTTCGCCAGTTGTTGCTAAGTGTGTAATGGTACAAGGTGTTCCAATTTGCGCATCATTACCATTGATCTCGATAGAGAATGTTGGAGGAGGCTTGTTGACAATAACAAGTTCAAGAGTGTCGCTAGTTGTCTGACCTAGGCCGTTTTGGTAGGTTTCTGTAATGATGTAGTTGCCAGCGGGCCAATTGCTACAATCCAAAACTTGGTCGGTGTCAAGGACAGTAAATGGCGTACCGATAATCGAACGAGTACCTTCGAAATCCCACCTAGGGCCTGTTTCATCAATGAAATCCCTAGTGATTTCACAATCGTCACCAGTTTGCATAATCTCTGAGCCCGATAACATCAGGTCGATTGAAGGTGTTGCTAAAGCGGGACTTAGATCGAAGATTCCCAAGTCCACATATTTGAGCAGTCGTCCATCAGAATCACTAATTTCCAACCCAAGATGGTGTTCACCGGCTGCCCATGAATCGTATGTTAGAGAAGCATTTTCTTGATTTTCAAATGCCATTAGTTCTTCTTCGTAAACAGTAAATCCGGAATGTTCCCCAATCAATGTCAAGGTCAAGTCGATCCACTGGTTGGTCGAATTGATTACAACTACCACACGAATTGCATCCATCATGCCGTCCTGGTTGCTATCTAGGCTATCATTTCTCAAAGCAACCAAACTTAATCCAGCCTCTTCAAATGGATTTGATTCCTCTTCAGCAGAAACATTGCCTGCGAATGATAGTGAGACCATGAGGGCAATCAAAAACCACTCACGCATTTGAATCACCTCCTGAAGCCTCTTCGGCGATGCCCTTCTCTAATGAAGAAACAGAACGAGAGTATCTTACAATCATTGCAAGAGCGGAGGAAATCAGCATCACAGTTCCTAGTATCATGTATGTCAACCAACTAGAAGCTGGTTCTTCTCCCATGATTGAGAAGGCAGCATTCCAACTTCCGTATTCGTCTGACCAGCCGTCTCCATCTGAATCAATACAACCCTGTACATCTCGAGTTGATGTACCGGCGACTTCTGGGCAATCGTCTCTCTTAGCACCCATTGGAACGTCGCCAAAGCCGTCTTCATCGCTGTCTTGCCACTGAAGCCTGTCAGTTGGGAATGCATCTGCTTGTCCCCACGGAGAGGCAAGCCAATTTTGTGATGGGTCAGACCATCCGTCACCGTCTGAATCTCTGCAACCTAGTCGATCGAAGAATGATTGACCTCTTTCATTGGGGCAGGCATCTCCTTCATGACCGTCGGAATTGTCTCCAAATCCGTCGCCATCCAAATCACGCCACTGAGTGGGTTCATGCGGGAATCTATCGCCTTGGTCAGACCATCCATCGCCATCGGTGTCGTGGCAACCCCATCTGTCACCGCCCTCGGTTGGCCCCTTGGAAGTACCTGGTACATCTGGACAAACATCCGCAGTGGTTCCCTTTGGATTATCTCCTCTACCATCACCATCTCTGTCATGCCATTGAGTT
The DNA here is from genome assembly GCA_002506705.1 of Euryarchaeota archaeon UBA550. GTDB lineage: Archaea > Thermoplasmatota > Poseidoniia > Poseidoniales > Poseidoniaceae > MGIIa-K1. The sequence continues at coordinate 26,811 of DAYA01000026.1, read as the reverse complement.
TCATCGGCCGGCCAAGCGTCTGCTAATCCTCCTGGACTTGCTAACCAGTGAGTAGTAGGGTCTGACCAACCATCTCCGTCAGAATCAGGGCAACCCCATCTGTCCATGGCAGAGTTACCTTCTGTAGCAACACAGCCATCTCCTCTCCAAGCAGGTCTCCAAGTTTCTCCATCGAAATATTCGAGGTTGTCACCATAGCCATCATCGTCTGTATCATACCACTGAGTTTCATCTTCAGGGAAGGCATCTGCAAACCCATCAGGGTGAGAAATCCACCAATCGTCAGGGTTGGAAAATCCATCCATGTCTGAATCCAAGCAACCGAATCTATCCGACCAACTTATCCAGCCGCTTTCGACTTCCTCGACTGTGCTGTGAGGACACACATCTCCCTCATATCCCTCTAAGTTGTCTCCATAACCATCACCATCAGTATCTCTGTACTGACTCGGTACTAATGGGAAGTCATCGACTTGAGTCGCCCCGTAGGAATTATTGTCACCCCAGCCGTCTCCGTCTGTATCAAGCCACTGGGTTGGATTATCCGGAAAATCATCTACCTGTAGAGCTCCTTCACTTTGATTATCACCCCAACCATCACCGTCCATATCTGACCACTGGGTTGGGTTATCAGGGAATGCATCTGCTCCTTCCTTTGCAGTCCAATTTGAATCTGGATTAGACCATCCATCATTATCTGCGTCGGGGCAACCAAATCTATCTTCGACTGAATAACCCGTAATGAATGGGCATGCATCAGGTTCTGTGGCGTTAGAATACCAGACGCCAATAGACCAATTCATCCGTGTATCGTTCCATGAACCATCTGCCCAATTATCTCCAAAGCCATCTGCATCAGTATCATTCCACTGGCTTGCAATAAACGGGAAAGCGTCAGCTGAGCCATTTGGATGAGCAAACCACGGTTCTACTCCATCAAGGCCTCCGGGATCAGCATCAGACCAACCATCTCCATCCGAGTCTAGACAACCAAAGCGGTCAAGTTCGGAATATCCTCTGCGGTATGGGCAGTGATCGGGTTCGAACCCATTGAGATTATCTCCAAAGCCATCATTGTCAGAATCAATCCACTGAGACGGTTGGGTTGGGAAGGCGTCTGCTCCGTTGTTTGTAGTCCAACCTTCATCCGGGTCAGACCAGCCATCGGAATCGGTGTCTATGCACCCCAGTCTGTCGTTTGTAGATGTGCCAGGAGTAAGGTCACAGTCATCCTCATTGTCGATGAACCCGTCCTCATCGGTATCTCTGTTGTCTTGATTTAGAGAAGGAGTAAGTGTGTAATCTACGCCGTCATTACACCAACTATCCTTGCCCTTGATTTTGACGTAAACCCAGCCTGGGGCAGGCATTGTCGTGGATAATGTCGTGGAAGATCCTGCATCGCTCATCGCTTGGCTAGCAACTTGTGCGCCATTAGAATCGTGTATCGAAAAATCAGCTTCCCAGCCGTCTCCAGGACACCACCATGCTCCGTTATTCATTGAACCGGAGAATCCAACTTGAACGATGTCTCCTTTGTATGCGTAAATCTTCCACCAGTCGACTTCATCGTTAGGAGAACACCCATCATCATAGCAAACATATCCGTTGGTTGATACTCCGTTTGTGAGTACATTCGCTGTAGATGTATCATCATCAGCGCTTACAGCTGGTAGGAAAGTCAATAGCGACACTGCGAGGAAGCACACCACCCACTGCTCCGCGCGCATGTGTGCGCATGAGGGCTGTTGGTTTTCAAAACAACGCAGGATTAGGATTCTTGCAACGCTAGAAAATATGTGATTTATTTGTATTTATTCTTTTCAATAGCCCTATTGAAAACATCCACATAATCGCTCGCATTGTGTTCGTAAGTATACTTAGATAAGACTCTCTGTCTACCTAATTCTGCTTTTGTAGTAGTCTCGGAACTAGAAAGCATCTCGTTTACACAGCGCGCCAAATCTTCCGGGTCGCCTCTTCTGAACAAGCCACCAACAGATGCGTCAACCATTTCTGTAAGTGGCTCTTGGTCGACTGTTGCTACCGGTGTACCACTAGCGAGGGACTCTAGAGGGATCAAGCCCTGTCCCTCGTAATATGAAGGATAAACAACCAAATCTGCAGACCGGAAATGTTGAGCAAGTTCATCGAAGGATAGACTTGATTGTATGAACATTGAATTTTCAATTCCCAGTTTCTTTGCTGTCTTTTCAAGACTGGATTTCATGTGGCCTCTTCCAACAATCACTAATTTTGCATCTGGATTATTTTCCAAGATTTTTGGCATAGCCCTAAGCAAAGTCATGTAACCCTTCCTTGCAACTAAACGGCCTACTGCGAGCAACATTGGAGTTTTGGTTTCAGGAGAATAATTCAGAGAAGCCTCATCATCACAACCGTATTGTTTTCTGATTCTTTCATGCTCTAACTGTTCCGCCTCATCATCGATATTTGGTGGGCGGAATACCTTATGGTCACAACCCCATAGAATTACTTCACAATCAAAATTATCGCTTGGCCTATACCACTGCTTGAATTCCTTCAATGTAGATTGGGAGTTCGCAACACAGATACTGGATTCCAGTACACCAGCCCTTTCGTACTTTGAGTACCAGCCTGCTGTTGTAAGTATTGCAAGGTCGTTAGGATTTTTCCAAGTTGCAGATTCTTTTGCTGCTGCTGCTCTTTTTACCCCTTCTTTTTCGCCCAGCCAGGAGCCGTGTAAGCAAGATACTACCGGGGCGATATTTTGTTCAAGCCAAGAGAACTCTCGACGCTTCCATGAGACCAAAGGAAGGTGGGCATTAATCACATCAATCGGTTTGTTTGAATGTAATTTCTTTAGCGCTTTCAGAGCACTCTTTCCATAGGACCGAGTGAATGCCATTGGTAACTTAGCCCATCGAACTGGAATTACTGTTACTCCCTCTTGAGATGGGGCAGCATCTTGATGTGACCTGGTGATAATTGTCACTTCATGTCCTAATTCAACAAAGTGTCCTGCAAGATGAAAAACCACAGAACCGATACCGCCCCAGCGTGGTGGGTATTCGCCGGACACTATGGCTATGTGCATGTCGAACAATCACCCGACTTCGTCTTGTGCTAAATAATCCAACGGATAGGTGCCTTCAAATCAAATCCTTCAGTCCACGCTGCATGGCCGACAAGTTACCAGTCTCTGTCACCATTATACTTCCCACAAGGAACGAGGAAGAAGCCCTTGGACCTACGGTGGACTCCATTCCAAGAGATTGGTGTGACGAACTCGAGATCATGATTGTAGACGGTAGCTCTACAGACAAGACTCGAGAAATTGCCCTTGACAAGGGAATTCGAGTTCACTTGGAGCCAAGAAAAGGCTATGGTAGAGCCTACAGAACCGGCTTCGTCGTTGCGAAGGGAGATATCATTGTAACAATGGATGCAGACTGCACTTATCCTGCTGAGGTGGTTCCTGAGTTGGTCAAGAAATTGATCGATGAGGATTTAGATTTCATCACTTGTGATAGGCTCACACTTGCTGAAGAAGGTTCCATGTCAGGCCTTCACGGATTTGGCAACTGGATGTTATCATTCAACGCAAGGCTTGCATTCGGATATGGAATCAAAGACTCTCAATCCGGAATGTGGGTATTTAGAAAGTCGATTTTCGACAATGAAAAAATGCGTCCAACGAATGATGGAATGCCACTCTCAGAGGAGATGAAGATTCTAGCACGTCGCGTACTCGGCAAGAAAAAAGCAATCGAAGTTTCAGTCCCATACAGACCAAGAGTTGGTGAAGCCGAAATTCACACATGGGGAGACGGATGGAAAAATCTGAAATTCATCTGGGCAAAGAGATTCGGACTTAACAGGACACGAACCGAATGGGGTCCACTCGATGATAACCCGGATTCCCTAAACGGAGATATTCCGGAACAGAAGTAATCACAATAATTGTGGTTTATCGATACTCACTCTGGATGCAAAGTTCACTACTGTTGGTGCTATGAAAAACAGTACCAACCAAGCCCAAACCAGTTCTACAACAAATGGACTGTAGTGAATTCCTGCAACACCATCCAAAGCCATGAAGGAATAATGCTCCTTACCTGGAGCTTTCTCTACAATAGAATCGAACTCGCTTTCATCTACTAAGCCTAAGTCGTAGGATTCGGTAGTGAATTCCACTTCCAATTCACCGTTGAATAGGTCGAAGACGGGCGAGCTATCCGTCGTACTGTGAACTGTTGATTCCCTATCATCACCCTCGAATGAACCTGTTCCGAAGTCCATTCCTCCGAGATACCCTAAGGGTGCTAAAACAACCAAATTGATGCATATCCAAAATACAAAACCGCTCAGAATTAGACCGATAATCCAACTGTACCTGATTTGGAATATTGCCAAGCCTGCCAATAAAATCCCCAGGGAGAAAGCAATCTTTGTCATGATTGGAATCTCTTCCTGTAACTCGGATAACGGCTTCAATTCTGTTGAATCGAACTCTGATCTTTCTTCTGAATCATCGGCAGGGATTGTAGTATCATTTCGAGTATTTTGCCACTGCATGAAAGTAATGAATCCATCAATATGGATGCTTACGTCCGCTGAATCTTGGTCTACTTCTAATTCTACTTCCATACCGGAGTTTTCGGGTAAGCCGTCTGTGTATTCTACGTCAACAACACCAGTATACCATACGTGAGAATTTACAGCTTGTATTAGAGAAAACAAGACAACTAACTGAACTGCATGTAGGAGCAGTTTAGCATAGGGTTTCCCCTCCCTCATAAACGAGGGAGGGGGTCCCTCATGGTATCAATTCTTGCCTAGTCCTTGCGGCCTTGAAGGCTAGCGACCAGTCCAGCGATAGCAATCAATGCGATTGTTAGGACTGGGGAGACGAATGGAAGAAGACCGCCTTCAGTCTCTTCCTCAGTCTCATCACTAGAACCAGCTTCGCCATCACCGTATTCAGCAAGAGCTTCCTCTAGTGCATCCTCAATGATGTCATCGTTGTGCTGGGTTAAGTCAACCAAGTCTGACAGAGTCGTGTCCTCAACGATTTCAGCTTCCTGCACAATTGCTTGTGACCCTGAGAAGTAGGTAACAGAAAGTGGAGCAGGTGCTGTTCCGTATGAATCGGATTCAGGACCGATCAAAGTGTACCACAAGTTGCTTTCATCGGTTGTTACAACCATTTGGAATCCAACTACCATGTTGCTATTTGTGTCCCAGAGAACGAACATATCGCCGTCATCGTAAGGGAAGTCTGCTTCATAGTCTTCCATGCGATATTCCATATTTTCGCCGAAATTCTCCATGACGTTTTCTAGAGTTGATTCTGAGAATCCTTCTACGATGTCCTCAAGTAACTGGCTTGGCTCAATCTCTTGTGGAACGTTTACACATACATCAAGAGTCTCTAATGTATCGCCAGTAACTGCATTCTTGAGTTTCACATTCAAGCAGTGCTCTCCCCAAGAATCAGATGACATGTAGGAGTCTCCCCAATAGTAGTCACCAGAAAATGCAACAGAATCTACATCTTCTGTTGTTCCGTCAGAATTTGTTAAGATGAAATCGACTTCATAGTCACCATCATAATCAAGACCACCGATATTGTAGTGAGCAGTTATGTCATCTTTACCCTCTGCGTGGAGTTCGACTCCCATGTAAAAGCCTTCAACATAATCATTGTTTTCATCACTATCAAAGCTCTCAGCGATTTCGTCTGTGCTATCTTCTATCATGTCTTCTAGAGTAGGTGCGTCTTCTGTTCCCTCAAATGCGTGCAGGAATAGGTTAGCAATGTGGCAAGTCATTCCCCAAGGTAGAGGAGATGTGTAAGCCTGCATAACTTCGATTTGCTCACCGTCTGTCGTGATCATCTGAGTTCCCTCGAACAATTCAATTCCCATCTCACAGCGATATTCTTCATCGGAGAAACTTCCAGTGTCCGTTACTGAATCTGATGCGGAGATATCCCATTTGCCAGCAGGGAAGCCAAATTCTTCAGCAGGCAAGCCAGTTAGCTCGAAATTAAATCCTGTTGATGTTGTAAAATCACCGGAGTGTGGTTCTGCTTCATCACCCATGTTTGGGCTTGTTCCATCGTAGTAATGAGTCCAGGAAAGTGAATTCTCCCAGTCACTGTTTTGGTCAAAGTCATCAGTGCAGTAGTAAGTATTGAAGCTTGAGTAATATTCACAGTAGTACCACCAATCGTAATCCCATCCGTCGTCAGTTGTGCAGTCATACATGTCACCGTTCCATTCACAAGTCCAATAATCTGCATCAAAATCTCTCCAGTAGACGTAGTCGTCATCACCGCTTCCTACTTCCCAGCCTAGGTCTTCTCCACCTGCAAGAGCAGAGAGTTGCTGATGGATATCGGATGGCTCTGTGTATAGGACTGAACTCTCAGCATTTGATACAGAGTAATCTACATTCATTCCCATTTGGATGTTGAGCGGCATAACCTTGTCACCATCGTCCGCTTCTAGACTACCTTGAAGACCGAAACCGTACGTTTGGTCTGCTTCCATCGACATTTCTAGATCGTGGCCGTAAAGTAAGTCATCAGCATCACGGTACTCGACATAGAACGCATCGATGTTGAAAACACCGTCAGCGTTTGCTGAGATTGTCAAATCCCAGCCAGCTCTTGCATCTGACCATTCTGTGATAATTGCCAGGTCTGCAAGTTGACCGTGTCTTACTGTCAACTCAGTGACGTGCTTGGTAACTTCGACAGTACTACCGTCGTAGTCAAGCATAGTTGTACCATCTTCATACTGGTCGATAATCATTGAAGACGTACCTGTTAATTCTTCCAAAATTAACAAGTCTATGCCAGCATCGTCGGCTGATTGCATGATGTCACCCAAAATTTCGTCCAATTCCAGTCCAGTCATTGTCTCAAAATCGGTGTCCATATCACTCCAATCATATTCCATTCCGAAGGCAAAATGTTCGGTTGTTGTTTCGTCCGCAGCAACGTTTTGTGGCAGCAAAGATGCACACAAAAGGAGGGCTAGCAGGACTGCGCTAGTTCTTGAGAAACTCTTCCTCATGCTATCTATTGAGGTATGGTAACTTATGAATGTACTGCCGGCGAAAAATTACTAGTTTTCTAGGTCCTCATCCAAGTATTCTTTTTGCTCTCCACCAAATACTCCCCAAGAATCAATCAAATCGATATCTGCAAGGCGCTTTCTTCTTCTGATAATCAGCCAAACTAGCAGGGATGCTATCAGCAAGAATGAGGCGACACCTCCTGCAATAACAAACAATGAGGAGTTATCTGATTCCTTCTCGACAAAGTCTACGTCAATAGACATGAAATCAATTGTCTCCCCATCAAACGCAGTCACTTTGACCTGTGCCTTTCCTCCCTCTGTAACAATCAGCTCTATTTCTCCAACCCAAATGCCATCGTTGTTATCGTCTGTGAGATTCAATTCCCATGTTTGCAGGTTTTTGGTAATCGTAGCGTTGACGTGATTGGTCGTACCATCAGGATCATCGAGAGTTACACTAACCTTTACTTTGGTTAGTTCATCTACGGGAATGAACTTTGGAGTAACTGAGAGGTTTGACAAATCCGGATTACTCGATGCAACTGTAATGTTGAGATGTACTTGATCGCTTCCCCCTCTTCGGTCCTCAACGAACAAAGATACATGATGGACGCCAGGTGCTAAATTTGTTGTGAAGAAAGCAGAATTTGACATTACGGTATGAGCGAGTTCACCACTTGAATGTAGGCGCCACTCTCTTCTAGTGATGTCATTATCTGCATCATTAGTTCCATTTGAATCGAAGACAATCAACTCTCCTGGTTGGTAGAATTGATTGTTTAGTGGTTCGTAAATTACAACCTCTGGATCTGATTCAACTACCAGCAGGTTAACCATTTCATCCCTTGACAACCCTGTATCATCAACCAACGTGAACGTCAGTTCATGCTCACCTGCTTCGAGTTGGAGTTGGTGCAATTCGAGAGGGTTAGATTCAGTCAGTAGTTCTCCAGAAATGTCACTTGAAAGGTTGAAAGTGAATAAATCCCCATCATAGTCCACGCTATCTCTTAGGTCGAATTCAATTACTTCACTTGAGTAATATCCTTGCTCTGAGGTTGGGCTACTCAATACCAACACGGGCGCTGAAGCTGCGACTTCGATTTCAATAGATTCAGTAACTTCAGTATTGATTCCATCATCCAGAGTAAGGGTGATTGTGTGCAAACCGCTGGAAAGGTGAGCCTCAAAAATCAACCAATCAGAGCCATCTTCTTGTAAAACCCCGTCAAGGTTTGATTCCCACTTGTAAATCAAATACTCTGAACCCGATGCTGGTTCGAAATCTGAGCAATGCCAATCGATGTCAGCAGGGAATGTTTCACATGCACTGTCGTAATCTCCTGAGCCGGATGCATTGAACTCGAATAAATGACTCGAATCATGAGCGTCAGTCGGTAGTGGCGAGTGAATTACCGCTTTTGGCGGGCTGTTCTTTACGAGTAAAACCTCAGAGGCGATACTGGTTGAGTTTACGTGCTCCATCCTGCCATCGTTAACGCTTAGAGAAATTACGTGACTACCTCTCGAAAGATAGCCTTGCCACGAACTTTGGTTGGACAGAACGCCGTCTAGATTGCTTTCCCAGAGGTAGGTTATGTCGTCACCCTCTGGATCGATTGTTGTGCTTGTAAGAGTCACAATATCTTCAGAGAGGTTGCCTAGACGCGTAATATCAAATGATGCATTTGGCATCTCATTAAACAACTCTACTGGAATTACCCATTCGCTAGGTTGGTTGACTGAATCTGAAACAGTCAATGTCAAGTCAAACGTTGTAACTACCTCATCTGCAAAGTTCAGGCTTCCTGTTCCGTTTTCACAATCTGCAACCTGTTGACTCTTTCCAAGCCAGTTCCATGTACAGGTCATTACGTCTCCTTCAGGGTCGTATGTTCCATTTAATGAGAATTCAACAGGCTTGGTGATAGGTGTAATCAGTTCACCCCAAGGCGTTAACTGAGGGTCGGTTGAAACGACGATGATTGGAGGTTGGTTGGATAACTCAATCGTTCGGGTTTCATCTATACAATTTCCTTTGTCGTCACATATCTGAAGCGTTATGTCATGAATACCGTCACTTAACCCCACAAGTGGAGCAGTGATTCCATTTGCTGTGAATTCAGAATCAAGGCCTTGGAGTAACTGTCCATCGATGGATGATGTCCATGTAAATGTCATCAAATCGTCATCCAAATCCCAGGACCTGGACGCATTGAATAATACCTCACTCTGTGAAGGGAAGGTGGTTTGGTCTACAGGGCTGTCCCATTTGATGAATGGCGCCTGATTCTCAAGCGGCAAGTGACACCAAACAGTCCTATCTTGAGAGAGGGAGACGTTGGTTGAATTTCCAACGCTATCATAGGCACAACTGATGGTGACAGTGGTGTATGGGGTCTCACCAACGCTGTTGTACTTCTTTCCGCGAAGGTCTGGGAATAACACAACGCCAATATCGCTGGTTGAATTACCAATCGTAGTTTCCAGTTGGTCGAATTCAAGCGTTACAGCCGCAGAGGGAACGCCATTCGAATTATTGTTGATAACCCAAACCTCGACATTCCATGATTCTTCAATCCAACCGTTACCGGAGATGCTGGCATTTGCATAGTCGATGTTTGATGGCTGGTGTAAGTGAATGTGAGAATCTGTATCAACATTGAGAATATGATTTCCTGCATCTGAAAATTTAGACCAATTTAACTCGACATTAGTGAAAGTTAAATCTCCTGTGCAGTCAGATGTAATCGTATTACTGTGACCAATTAATTGGTCGTGGTTTGACAAATTTAAGCATCCAGTTCCACTAAGATTAGCGTTTGAAAGAATACTATTTCTTTCCACATTGTGATTAGCATCCCAGGTTAATCCAGTGTGACTACCATACATATCCAAGCCGTCGATTTCACCTTCAGCGCCAAAAATCTCGATTGCTGGCCCAGAGTAATTCAGCCATGTTTTGACATCAGTAATGTGAAACATGCCTCCTTGAACACCAATATTCAATCCGCTGTTATCAATGGATATCGCCGGACCTGTTAACGGGTCGTGAACTTGCAAATTATTGAAGTACAAATCGACAGAATCTATTGCTACAACCCCTCTATTATTTCCAATGGACGTGCAGTTTGTACAACTCACATCTCCTGAGGCTGATTCTATGTCGTTAGCTCGATTGAACTCTAGACCGGCATCTCCGTTACCAGTACTGACCAAATCAGAGAGGAAAACGTATCTTGCGTCATCAATGTGAACTCCTGAATTCGCGTTATCCTCTAAGTAAAGGCCATCGACAATTGTAGCTGCGCTCTCTAGATAGAATCCTTCCTGCCCGTTATTGTGAAGGTGCCAATCGTTTCCTCGAATTGCTCCACCACTAATTGCAAATACTCCTGCTGAAGTGGAGTTTGAAACCTCCAACCCGTCAAATTTGGGTGCGAAGTATGAGGAGCGAACAGAGATTCCTGCTCCTCCTGCACCCGTTCCGGAGCCACCTGTATTGTTGATTGAAAGGTTCGTGAAAACAGTCGTTGAATCAGCAAAGTATAGCTGGACACCAACAGCATCATTATCTTCCAAATGTGCTTCTTCAATCCAAGCGCCTGTAGCGTTGATTTCTAGTGTAACTGTTGCGAGACCAGGCGTTTTTGCATCTGGGCCACCGGTGCCACTGATCTCTAATCCTTCAATCACTGCGCTCTGGTAATTTGTGTAATTCGTTTTGTCTTCCTTATCCAAAACTAATCCCTTGTACATCGAATTGTGAATCTCCAAGTTGCGCATGACAGCCCTTGTGATTTGGCTATCATCGATGTGGCGAATAATTGCACCATGGTCTGCACGATTTACAATCGCACCTTCGATTAGAGGGACGCTATCTTCAACCCATATTCCTGTAGATTCTGCAAGCGTAGCACCTGTGATGTTAGTTAGGGAAAGGTTTCTGATTAAGCCACCAGAGTTACCCCAAACGTTCAGACCTCTAGTAACAGCATCATTAACTGTTAACCCATCGATATTTGGAGCAGAGCCAGCACCGATTGAAAGGCCAATTCCGTATCTCCAATAAACCGGGAATGACCAATCTTGACCTGCTTCGTCAACCACTAAATTTCTGATTGTAGGAGTCGCTGAACTAAACAAATCTACGCCAACGTCATCAGGGTCGAAGACCGTTACATTTGCTAGGTATGGATTCGAACCATAAACCGTAATTCCATAGGTTGAATGGATTATAGAAGCGTTATCTATCCTGCTACCTCTACCGTTTGATGAGGAATTGAATTGGATACCCATGTGGTCTCCGCCGCCGGCATAATCGAAGTATACTGGGCAATTTGCTGTTCCTTCAACTGTAATTCTGCCTTCGACATAGATTCTAACATCGTTGGACATTGTGACGTTTGTGCACTCTTCAATCACTAACTCATCAGTAACAGGTATCGTGTAGTGATTGTTCAGAGTAACCTGACCACTCCAGATAGTTTGTGCCCTGCCCGAGGTCTCACTCGATTGGGAATTTTCTAGCAGTAATGGAGATTGTATTGACAAAAGAAAAATTGTCAAAAGGAGTAGAGATGTTGCAACTTTACTCCTCATCATATTTTACAACCCGGCATTCATACCATTATATTGTTCCCCTCCTCGATTCAGAGAAAAAGAAAGCGGCACAGTGAATAAGGGGCTTTAGGTGGCCCGGCACGATGCCCGAAGCATTTGTATTATTCAAGACTCAGCCAACTAGAGAAAGGGACGTCTACCTATCCCTTTCGAGCAATGATGCAGTTGCTGAAGTACACGTGTTGTACGGCGAATTTGACCTTCTCGTTAGAGTGTCATCGGACAACTCAGGGGATTTATCAAAAATGCTAGTTCAAGACTTCAGACAAATAGACGGAGTTAGAGAAACTCAGACAATGATTGCAGTGGATTACTGAGGTGGAAACATGGCAACTGGATTCGTTCTAATTACTACACAACCTGGAAAAGAACACGATGTAAGAGCGCGACTCGATGAAATCAAGGAAGTCACGAGTCGGTGGATGCTCTTCGGAGAGTATGACCTAATCGCCAAAGTAGAATCCGATGAGGAATATACTTTGACTAGAGTAATCGTTGAAGAAATTAGGCCAATTTCAGGAATTACAGATACAAAGACACTACTTGGTGCTGAATTGTGATTACAGCATCCTATGCATCAGTTGAGTTGCTTCTTTTGCCGCTGCAGGACATAGAGATCGTTTCCATAGAGAAATCGCTTCAGCCATTGCTGACAGAGGATTATGTGTCTTGAAAATTGCTCTATAATACCAAATCATTGCAGAAACTCTTCGTGCTGATGTCATGTTAGTTTGAGATTCTACGCTCGGTATTTCGATACGATTTAGGATAGATTTAGCTCGCTCTCCATCGCACCTTTCGAGCAAAGAGATTTGGAGCATTTTTGCACGTAATCCGTTGTGAGAAAATGCTTGTTCAATCAACCTATCAAAGGATGGTGAATTACCAGAAGTCTGGGCAATTTCCGCTCTAAGATTCATTGCAACTAATTGGGGGTCGTTGCTGTGGGAAATCGATGCTAGGCTTTCACGCAAATCTGATGCATCGCTCCAATTTTCTCTTGATATGTGCCAAGCGTGCTTGACATGGGCTACAGCAACTAAGACTACCTTTCTCATATCTTCAGACATGGAGGAGATTTCGATATCTTCGATTAGTTGTAGAACAGTACCCTCGACCTGTTGCCCCGGTAATTTATCGTCAATCCTACGGGCAGCCTCAGAGAGGAGTAGCCGAGCACCTGCATCATCAGGCAATTCGATTTCTGAATCACCTTTTAGCAATGAGTTGGAGTATTCCAGGTCGGGAGCATTACAGTGCGATAGATGTTCAGATGCTATCTCATCTTCACCCCTTTCTATGGCAACCATTGCAGCGATTCTGTGCAATTTTTCGGTGGGATGTCTGAAGATAGCGTCACCGATTAAAGATGCTAGGCCAGAACTTGAGCGTACCATTAGCGATTCTGCGTTTCTAATCAATAGAGATTCAATATCGCCCTCTGAATTCAATACATGATGCATCTCTACCAAACGAGCCAAGTCGCCATCTAATTGGGACCAGTAATTCGCCGCATTTGCATAGTCGTCTTCTGTCAACATTGTACAGCGAACATTTCTGACAAGATGATGTAATTCTACACCCGAAGCGAACCAACGCAGTAATGCATAATCATCGAGTTCTAACAAATACTGTTCATGTTGGAGATAATTAGGTGGAACAGGGACCGGAAGTAGTGAGAGTTCGTCAAGTGCTTTGATTTCGTCTTCTAGTTTAGACAAAACAACTTCTCGAACCCATTCTTGTAGGTCTGAACCAGACTCAGGCAAATCAGAATCCTCGTCGTGCATCTGTAAAGCAAGAGGATGCCCTCCGAGGCGTTGGGCAACGGTTTCCCTGTTTTCCAGATGCTTTGGAAGCAAATTGATTGCATCTTGAATTTCCAATGGTGGGACTTCGATTATTTCGAACCCTTCGCTAATCACGATAGGGGCCCTACTTGCCATTATGAGATGTGTTGATTTACTGGCAAATTCTTCTAAACGTCCAAGATGTCTTTGACTTACTTCTTGTAATTCATCAAGAATTAGAACCTCTTTCTTGGCTGAATTCAGTACTGCACTCTCACTAGAAAATTGGTATTCCCAATCTGTGAAAATATCTGTGATATCCTTGAATGACTCCATAGTAGCGAATCTAACCGTCATTCCCTCCTTGACTAATTCATCTGCAATTCCACGTAGAAGTGAAGTCTTTCCAATCCCGGGCAAACCGGTAAGGATGGCTTTCTTCTTTGATTTCAATTGGCCAATCAATTCTGTTCTACCGTGCAGGTTTGATTGGTTTGGAGGCTTTCCAAGAAGTTCGCCGATGGATTTCTTTGGCTTTGTGTCAATATCTTGACATTCCGCTCTCCCCAAATCGGTGATGTGGTATACCTTTCTTTTTCGGCTACCACCACCGATGACATGGGCCTTCCTCTCAATCACCATACCCTTCTTTACCAGTTCGTTAAGTGGGGAATGGAGCGCAGATCTTACCACTCCAAGATACTCTGAAAGTCCGGGGAGACAGATGTCTCTCGGCACATCCCATGCCGATTCTAGAGTTGAAGAAAATGTATGCAAACGGGCCAGAATTCTAGACTCTGGCCCGGTCACCATGAGTTGTTGCTAGTGCTCATCAATGATGTTTCTTGCCCTCCCATGATTGCGATGTATTCTTGATGCAATGTCCCTACAAAGCAAACATGCCGGTCACTCTCGACAAGGTCGATTTGCCGGCAAAGCCCGGCGTCTACCTCTTTCGGAATGCCGATGAAAGAGTTCTCTATGTTGGAAAAGCTACGGTCTTATCTCAAAGAATTCGTTCTTACTTTGCAACGAATCCAGATCGAGCAATGATACCAGAGTTGGTTAGAAATTCTGATGACATTGAATGCATAGTCACAAATTCTCCACAAGAAGCACTCATACTGGAAAGGCAACTGATAAGACAACATCGTCCGAGGTACAACTCGATGTTAAAGGATGACAAATCCTACCCATTTCTTGCATTAACCAAGGAAGAATTCCCTCGAATTTTGTACACAAGACATCCTCCAAAGAAATCTTGGAAATGGGGTCCATTCCCCAATGCGGCTGCTGCTAAACAAGTTGTCCAATTACTACGTCGGCATTTTGGAATAAGAGACTGCAAAGAATTGCTGCCACAAGGTTGTCTTGCAATGCACATTGGCCTATGTGCAGGACCTTGTATTGAAGCGGGTGATTATGCTCAAAGAGTCAAGAATGTAAGACGCATCTTGAACGGTGATGCGAGTGAGTTAATTGAGGAATTGGCGCAAGAAATGGATGAGCGCTCAAACGCTCAAGAATACGAAATGGCAGCCTCAATTAGAGATATGATAAAAGCGGTTAGAACGGTTACTAGTCAGCAAGTAATCCTCTCCAAAGTATACAGGGAATGTGATGCAATCGGTATAGGAATCAAGGGAGATTTAGCAGCAATTGTCGTTATTCATGCTGATGATGGAGTTATCAAAGGCCAAGAATCATGGCCTTTAATTCACAGAGGTGATGAGGGAGATTCAATTTCAACATTCATTGTTGAACACTACACAAACAGGCGACCGCCGAAGATTCTACTTACTCCAATTCCGATCTCAACGACCCTTCAAGAGTGGCTCAATGAGAGAAGAGGAGCCATTGTTGACGTCAGAGTCCCGATGCGTGGAGATTTTGTAACTCTCACAAATTTAGCAAAACAGAATGCAAAGATGCAAGTCGAGAGGTTAGCAAACAAGGCCTCTGGATCTCTTGAGCAAAGAGCAGCAGACGAGGCTGCAGCACTGCTATCCATGACTTCGCTCGACCACATTGTGTGTTTCGATATGGCTCAATTGCTGGGCGATTCTAGAGTCGGTGCAAGTGTGTGCTTGAGAAACGGGAGACCGTCTAAGAAAGAATACAGAACTTACACCGTAAAGGGAGATGCTCTCGACGATTTGCGAATGATGAGAGAGGTCGTTGAAAGGTGGATAAAAAGAGTCGAAGATTGGCCGGATTTGCTCCTCATAGACGGAGGAGAGACTCACCTAACAATCATTGCAAAGTTGCTTGAAAAACATGGTGTAAGAGACCGAATGCAACTCGCAAGCCTAGCCAAAAGAGAGGAAACTATCCACCGGGAAGGACATGATGACATCATCCTAGACCGTCGTGGCAGAGTATTGGTCCATGCAAGGGATGAAGCCCACAGATTCGTAAACAAATTCCATCGAAAAAGCCGTTCCAGAAATAGGTTATCTGACCCACTAGAAGGTGTCAGCGGACTAGGTGCGAAGAAGTTGCAATCTCTGATTAGACACTTTGGTGGCCGGCAGGGAATCAAACACGCATCGGTTGCTGATCTGAAAACCGTTCCTGGAATTGGACCATCACTAGCGCAGAGAATTTTCGACTCGCTACACTAATTCCAAGGCTCATCGTCATACATCGAGTAATTCTTGTCATCGTTATACAAGTCGAAATCACCGCTGCTTGGCGCAGACGGGTCATAACCGGCAGTTGGGTCATAACCAGCGCTCAGTGCAGCGAAATCATTGTCTGACAAACCGCCTTTTCCAGAACCTGCTGCAATGACCTTGGTTTCTGCAGCATCTTCGAGTTCTCGCTTGCGTTTCTTCTTCTTTCGTCTTGCACGCACTCTCCAAACGATGAGCGACAAAATTATTGTTGGATAAATCCATATTTGGGTAAAGATATACCAATATGAGACTTTGACTCTGAAAGAGATCTCTTCGCCAGCAACTAATGACTCCAAGGAGAGGGTGATTTGTTGCCTGCCATCGACCTCGTCAACCTTTTCCCAACCGTTAGCGGTTTGGAAATCTTCCAACGTAATACCGTCAGGTAGTGTGAAGGTAATATCGCCACGCAGCTCTGATTCTGTTTCTTCATTCAATTCAATATCAGTGGATTGGAATTCCAAGTTAACCGGCTCACCATTATTGTCCAGCATAATACCTGAGCCGCCCATTGAAAGGAATTGTACGCCTAAATTCGTGAAAACGTTCTCAAAGGCCCTTGCTGCTTGAATTATCGGTGATTGCAGAGCAGTAACAACACCAACAGTTGGTTCGCCATCGAGAATTCCATTCCAGCCATTAGTTACTCCTGCCTCGAAAGTGAATTGTGGTATCTCTATTGACATCCTGATTGGGGTTTCATCGCCCATTGTAGTGCCGATTCCACCCAAGTTTTCGAGTGATGTAATGATTTGGATTCCTGACAAATCGATTTCTACATCCTTTTCTTCAGCACTTAACTCTTCAGCAGAATTGTGGATTCTGGCAGTCAATTCTTGACCTATTTTCCCGACCATTTCTTCAAATCCTTCTGCAGTGTATTCGAATTCCACCTCTTCATCTCCACCGACATCAATCTTGTCTGAGGGCGGGTCTGCTAATCTTCCAGCTATGTCAAACCCAAGCCGGATTAAGTCCGATGGAATGACTTCAAGGCTGACAGAGTTGTTGTCGGATTTTAACTCATCAAGAACCTCATCAGGGATTTTGATTCTGTAAACATCAACTGTCGCAGAGAAGGATGCTGTCAAATCTATACTTGGCCCCCATTCGTTGAAGTTTAGGTCACTAACATCCAACTCTAAATCCAAATCGATACAGGACCAATCGGCTTCATCTGCCGAGCATATCACTTCATCGTTCGAGTCTAAAATCGCATGGTTTGGTTGGTAGGCGCTTGGGCTAGCAATAGTAATTCCCAAGTCGTCGGGACCTTCCGACCTTTCCACCAGTACGATAGACCCATCATCTGTGGCTGAGGCTAACCAAGGTGGTAAAATCAATTCAAGAGTCAATTCTGTTGGCGGAAGATCTTCCGGAATCATGTCTTGTAGCAAATCCTGACCAAACTCTGCCTGTATTTCTAGACCTGAATCAAGCAATCTCTCGAAGTCGCTTTCATCAATTGCATCCAGGATTCCGGTGGAGTCTCCAACCTCTTCCTTCATTAGGTCAAGCAATCTCAACTCAAAGGTAGAGGATGTTGAGCGAAGGTAGATTGGGTGGGTCCCATCCATTGCTTTTGGACCCTCAATGCAATAGTAGACCTGTGTACCTGGAGGCAATATTTCAGGACAAGACGGGTGTGTGTAATTCAAACCACCCGGAGAACCTGTTAACCCAACTAGATTGGAATTTGATACCCACGAGGGCTCGCTTAGTGTTATGTCACCAACGGTTGAAACAGCACCCTCAATTGCATCGGAAACCAAGTCCATTGGGAAGTTACTCGTGAAATCATCTAAATCTACTAAGTCGTTCTGATATGCCAATCTAATTCCATCAGAAGTTACCCAAGGTATTTGCGCGTTTTCGGTTACATCAACAAGGGAAATACCCCATTCGCTCATCGTTGATGCATCGATATGGTTTATTCCAGCAACAATATCGACATATGCTGCATCTTCGTTTGATAGGTCGAGTGTAACTCTTAGGGTGATTCCTGTATCATCTGGTGCAATTGCTACGCTACTAGTCTGAGTCGAATTTCTGTATCCTATTTCTACACTGACTTCGCGTGAAATTCTCTCTCCCCCGATTGGAGCATCCAAATTATCGATATCCCATTGGGCTGCCATGTAGGATGGTGGCCCTGACTTGACCACCTGAATTCCAGTTGGATCAACAGACTTCACTGTTGCAAAGTCTGGTGGGTTGATCACGAATACGGAATTGTGCCCCGGCTCACTGAACAAATCGAATGATGAGGTGATATCGGACCCCATTACCAACATTCCGCGATAAACTCTGTCAAGGGTTAGTGGGTCAACTGCACCAAGATTGAATGTTGAGGTTGAAAGGGAAACACTTGCGGTTACTGAGAAGCAAATCGGTGGGTCAAATACGTTGTTTGCAAGGCCAGCTTCGCTTGCTGTGTCCATGTCAGGGTCGTCTGTGCACTGTGTTGTAATTCCAGAGTTAGTTATCGAACCAACGTAATCAGATTCGATGGAATTAACAGAGCCAAAACCACTTGATAGCAGTTCTTCGATAGTGTCATTGACTTCAAGGATTAGTTTATCCTTGACCGTCTGAGTACCTGCTCCTGTTGGGGTGTCAAAATAATTCCTAATTAGGTCTGCAGGCGCACCATCTTCTGCGCTCATACCCTCAGCAGCAAGTGCCGCATCCACACCGGGGATATTTCCCAAAACAGATCGGTTGTATTCTCTGAGTGCCCACGACATCTCCATTTCGATGGTAGAAGTATCAACCAAGTCGAATTCGTATACACCTACAATCCAGTCCTGTTGATTTTCTGTGCCATCATCGGCTTTATCCCAAGTATCGCAAGTTCCGCCATTAAGTTGGCAGCTCTGCATACCAGTAGCACTAGCAAGCGGTGCCAGAAGAGATATCGCAAATACGGAAACTAGTGATAATGCAAGTCTGCGATTCATGCTATCATATACTCTGTATACTGGGACATTTAACATGGTTTGCCTCATCGAGCCAAATATGCCTATCTCTCATGCACATGTTTGTGCAAGAGAAAATGCTAGTAATGAATATCAAAGATTGAAGCAACAAAATTTGCTGAATTCAGAACTCAAACCTAGACCATATGGAGATTCGATCGCAATCCCCGTAATCACTGGAGATTTGGAGTTAGAATTCGAAGCGATTGAAAGACACAATCCTCACTTTGAATTGGAAGCAATACTAGAAAATCCTCCAAAAAAATGGGAGAAATTAGGTGACATGGTAATTTTCAAACAAGGCACAGATACCTCTGAATGGGACCTTCAAGAGGTTGCAAAATCTCTTGCAGTGAATCGAATCGCAATTCAAAATGAAATAGACCCGGGACCTATGAGAGAATCTAAGCTTGAGTTAATCCATGGTGAGGACGGTTGGGTTGTACATAGGGAAAACTTCGTTGAATACGAATTCGATGCAACACAGGTAATGTTCTCATCAGGAAACGTGACCGAAAGAAGAAGAATGGGTGAAATCCAAACTAAAGATGAGATAATTGTAGATGCGTTTTGCGGCATTGGCTACTATACACTTCCATTCTTACTGCGCGGTTTAGCGAAGCATGTTCACGCTTGCGAAATTAATCCCAACAGCATTACAGCTCTAAGAAAAGGCTTGGAACGTAATGGAGTCAGCGAAAGATGCACAATCCATGAAGGTGATAACAAAATCACGATGAAGAACTTACGTGGAATTGCAGATAGGGTAATTCTAGGCTTGATTCCATCATCAATGAATGCTTGGGGTAACGCCATCAGATGCTTGAAGCCAAAAGGTGGAGTCCTCCACATTCACATGAATGTTCATGAGGACGAAATAGAAGAATGGGCCGGAAAAACTGCAGAATGGTTTGCAACTGCCTCGGGTAAGGTCGTTGAAATCTTGCACCTTGAAGTGGTAAAGAAGTATTCACCACGAATCATGCATGTAGTTCTTGATTTGCAACTGGCTTAGTTTTCATCCAAGAGAATGGCATCTGGTTCCTCAACTCTGCTGCCCGCATAGAAAACGTATCCGACTGCACCCAATCCAATCATCACTACTGAAACCGTAATTTTCCCTGCGGTTGTAGAAAGGAATGATTGAGTTTCATCTTTGGCAGGTTCATCTACGTAAGGAATCACTCCAATCATCTCAACTTTAGAGATGTGAACTTCCCAAATCGGTCTGCCTGCAGTCGAGGCAGGGTTGACTACAATTTCCTCACCAGACGGATCATCAGTAGTTGGAACGGTTGCGATTGCTCTGATATGGCTCATTCCATTTCGAACGATTCCAAAGGTCACATATCCCTCATCATCTCGATTCTCAGGGTCTAAGCCGTGAGCCTCGGTTTCTGCAATGTACCATTGTGAATCAGCACTATCTGGGTCTTGACTACGAGCCATACCTATTGCACCGTCAACATGGGAGAGATTTTCATGATGTTCCATATCTACGGTTTCACCGGTTCCACCACTGCCGCATGATGCACTTGTAGCGGGATAGACCCCGAGTGTTTTGCAGGTCGGGTCTCCTGCTTGTGTTACGAAATCATCGATTACTCGATGAAAGAAAATACCATTGTAAATCTGATTTTCAACATTCTTGATCATGTTAGTGGTCGTGTTTGGCGCCCACTCTTCGAATAACTCGATTACAATTTGACCTTGTACTTCTGCACCAAGATGACTTGGTTTGTATGACACATCGATTGTCAATACCGCATCGCCTGGACGTGGATTATCCATAGGAGAGCCTTCTAACTCTGGCCCATCATTCCATCCAGACATATCGACCTCTATATCTCTCCATGACTCATCGCCAGTCTCGTAATTCGCACCCACCAAAGGTACGACGAGCAGCAGACACAGAACGCTTGCTACTACTCGCATTGAAAACCCACTACCGCAAAACTATGAAATCATTCTTCTCTAGCTTTCCTTGCGTGAATGAATGATTGAACGCAGATATAAGTGTAGATTGAACCCGTAATCAACAGCATCAGCATCGAGCCAGATGCGTAGTTGATTCCATCTGACATCACCATGAAGAAGCGTGTACCACCAATTGCGCAAAGTAGGCCGAAGGTTGCTGCAATGTGCATCCATAACTTTCTCTTTTCAGGAATCTTATTTGCCAAAACTCCCGATATTAGAAGTGGTAAACCAAGTAAGGATGGGAAATAGGATGTGATTGATTCTGAACCCGAAACTAGGGAAATCACAACACCCCAGACAACTAGGAAAGCACCGTATCCTGTTGTTATGTTCGGAATTGATTGGCCGCCAACTGTGAACTGTTCGCTCATGGTTGCTCGTTACAGGTCATCCCTTTGAGGATTTGCTTCATCCACACTAAAAAAGCGAAGACTGATGAGGAAGAGACCGGTCGGTCAGTGACATGGAGGACGAAGTTTTTGAGGCTGAAATTATGCCGGAATCTGGAAATTATGTCCTCAACATCACACTCGCTGCAACTTTCTCTGTTTCAATCATCTTCCTAATGTTAGGTACCAGCATTGGCCAAATCCTAGGTGAAAAATCCGTTGAAGAAACAAGTCAGAATTGGTGGGAAGTTCCCCTTCAAGAAAGGTCGTCGATGACAAACCTTGGATTTGAAGAGGGAAGGTCCGTACTACCCGTCAAAGGTACATATGAAGTGCTGACATATACAGAACATTTCATCGAAGTAGAATTACCGCTATCTGAGGAAGATGCCGGCTTCCCAGAAGACGACCTTATGCATGTAGCAATTTGGCGTCCAAACGTACCTGATGGCGTAAAAGTTCCAGTGATAATGTCAATTCACCCGTACTATGACTTCGGTGGAGAAGGAATGCCTGGTGTCGGTGAAGACTCTAACCCAAATACAATCCCTGACAGAGGGGTTGGAAAATGGATCTACGACAATTTCATTTCACACGGGTATGCACTTGCGCAAGCATCTACTTTCGGAACCGGGCAATCAACGCATTGTCAGGACGTCAAAGGGCTGGGAGAACAAATCGGCATCCAAGCGGTTGTCGATTGGCTTGGAAAACAAAATTGGACAAATGGAAATGTAGGATTGATGGGTAAATCATATGCAGGTACAACTAACTGGGAGGCTGCTCAAAATCCATCAGAACACCTCAAGACAATCGTTCCAATTTCGGGATCTATCGGTGTGCAAGAAATGTTCTATCGCAACGGTTCTAGTGAATTCAGAGCACTTGGGTATGATGCTGCATATTGGGCTGCAACCAGCGATCTGACTACTGACGAATTACGGGTATGTCAAGACGACTTACAAGGCCCTCTAAACCCGTTCACGACTCACCTTTGGGCGCATTATGGTGGAGCAGAGTGGAACGACTATTGGGATGAAAGGAGGCATCTTCCAGATGTTCTTGCCAATTACAAAGGAAGTGTATATCTTGTATGGGGTATGCAAGATTGGAACGTTGACCCCTACCATGCATTCCCTACCTATCAACTAATGAGGGATGCAGGGATTCCTGCTAGAGGAATTATGGGTCAATGGGCCCACAATTATCCCGACCAACCATCTACTCACGAAAATGCAACATCCCCTGGATTCGGAGCAGAAGCCTATCCTGAGATGAGCCGAATGGACTGGGCTATAGACCTGTTTTGGTGGTTTGAATATTGGCTCAAAGGAAATGGAGTGATGCCGGAATTACATGTCCAAATGCAGAGACATGATGGCAGATGGCACGTTGAGGATACGTGGCCGCCTGAGGACATGTATTGGGAAGAAATTACACTTGACCAAGCTACTTCAACCGGCAGCGCAGTTAGTGCGACTTCAAGCGTCACAGTGACGATTCCAGCATCCGAAAACGATCGCTTTATTTCCGGACTGCCAACACTACACCTATCTGCCTCTACAGGACTTTGTGATGGTGGCCAAATATTTGCCACAATGTACGACGCCACAGAGAATCTCAGAATCGGTCATGCCACAATGGATGTAAGATACAGAGATGGCGGATATGAAGCAAAGACTGTAGTGCCATTAACAACCTACAATATGCAGATGGAGTTTAACCCAATGGACGTAATAGTTCCAGCCGGAAACGAGATCAGAATCGAGTTGACTGAGACAGGTATGGATTACCTACCAAGCCCCTGTGCAGCAATTGGAATGCAAGTAAATTTAGACTCGTCCTCAACACTAAGTCTTCCTTTGATAGACCGTGATGAAGAAACCGCTCCTGAATGGTTTGAAGTTCCAAATTGGTGGGATGTTGAGGAATGAAGGTCCTAGCCTTCGAAGATTCTGTTGACATTGAAGCACTACTGATTAGCGGTGGCATCGAATTATCAAATTTTGAATTCAAGCAATACTGGGATTCACAGAATTACCTCGAGAGAATTTCTGAATATGCTCCAGAAATTCTGATGTTGGACCATTACATGCCACCTACACGCGGTCTAGACGTACTCAAGGGATTACTAACATCCGAAGTCAGAAGACCAAAGACAATCGTTGCTATGAGTTCAGCAACCATGGCAAATAACGCTATGCTCAATGCTGGCGCTGATGTTGGAATAGTCAAATTCGATATCTCAAAACTCGAAATATGGGCTCAATCGTGAGGCTGCCAATCGTCTTGTCCTGGCTCTCTATACCACCAGTAGCCGTCGTCGTCCTTCCACCACTCTACACCATCTTCGTCAGTGTAGTAGTTTTCATCCTCTTCTTCATCTTCGGCTGTTGGGTCGTCGAAACCACCGTCTTGTGCCATTTGTTTCTTGAGTTGATTGATGCCTTCATCGACATCTGCGAATACCCTGTTTTGTGTTCGAATTTCCTGCTGGTGGTCGCCTGCTGCAATCGCATCGTCTGAGTCAGCGTAGAAATCCGCCGCCATACTCTTTCTGAATTCTTCAAATTCATCACGTCCAAATGAACCTGTAAATTCGTCGCCTTGAGACTTCATCAAATCGTCAAGATTCTTGCGCTTGCCGAGTTTTAATTCTGGAGAATCAGGCATATCTCCTTCATCGTAAAACGCATCTGAATCGTCTGTGAGTTTTGGGAATGAGCGCCCTTCAGGGTCTGCTTCTTCAATCGCTTCGATGACTAAATCGTGTTCCTCTTCATCGATATTACCCTCTTCGTATTGTTGGGTAACTGTCTTGACAAGTTTTCTCAGAGTCTTGGCTAGGGCTCTGTCGCTGCCTGCTTCGGATACGACTTTGTCGACCTGCTTGAGTAGGCGTTCGTATGGACTTCCGGTGATGGCACCGAAGATTCGCCCGAAGCCACCTTTCTTCTTCGCCATGTTACCGTTGTATTGCTAGAGGTTTTTCAATGGTTTGCCGACATTGTTCAGTTTTGCGAGTTCTTCATGACGTAGGTCTCTCTCGCAGTGCTATGGTGAGCGACTGGTTAGCAGATGCGGTCGCCATTTACAACGATGAATCTCACAATCGCCGAGATGAATATGTAGCACAGGTGCATTTTCCAGCTAGAATTCTAGAAGATATTCTTGGTTGGGCTCTGAAGGCTTTACCCGATGAAATACTGGTAGGGCTGGACGTTTCAATGGAGAGAAACCTACCTGAGGTTGAAGTTGAGTTTGAGGGAAGCAATCAGAAAAAGAACCTCTTTGCTGGACAAGGTTACAGGATTCATGAAGCCAAAATGGTAAATCGCGGTGATTCATTTTCTGTACACCATTTACCTGAGGAGTGGACAGATGAGGTGTTCGGCAGTGATAGAGGGCCAAGGGCTGGACGTTTCACACACTGGCTGCACACTCATCCTAACTGCCCTGCAATTCCATCTCATGCGGATGCTGATGCCGCACAATCAACCGACGGCGTCGACCTTATTCTTGGAATTGAATTCTCTCCAGAAGGACCACTTCCTTGGTTTGATGACATTGAAGGCGAGAGAAGAATTATCGGAGAAAAGAAGTCATGGTTCTCGAGAAAAGACAAACGCCAGGTGCTCGGTGTAGCCCCAACAGGGCACAGAATTCATTCTCTCGAATTAATCGCATTCCACAAAGCAGGACTTGGAGTAAACGTCGTATTCGTCAATGATGACGGAATTGCTTACTGACACGTTGTTTCAAAGTCGTAAGATTTCAAGAAAGACTCCAAGTCATCTAACCTGTCTGAATTGACACCAAAATCAGAACCTCCCAATCTCGATTGGCTGTTGACCTCAATGTATCCACACTTATTCTCGTAAGTCACGTCATCAGGAAATTGCATCAATAGAGTTCTATCAACAATGTGCCACTCACTGAAAGAGGCGGTGAAAGCCCTAGTGTCAACCCATTCCTCCATCGCTTTGTGAAGTTCTTCATCGCTCACATCGATCATAATTTGGCGATGGTCGCAATTTCCAGAGTTTTCAGGACAAGCTTCAGGCAAAGTTTCTGTAGCAAGGGGAACCGATAGTACATTCATCACTACCAGGCCCACAATATAGAGGGCTGGTGCCCAAATCCAAGCGCGGCTTGCCAAAGAATCACCGGCGTTGCCAGCCACCATCATTCCATTCGTAAACGATAGGTTGGCCGGTGGGAATTTCTAATTTCAAGACTTCCTCTTTGGATAAATCTTCGATGCTCATAACCACTGAGCGAAGACTGTTACCATGAGCTGCTACAAACACGTTTTTCCCTTCTTCTAATGATGAGATAATTTGTGATTGCAAATAAGGTATTGTTCGCGCCGCAGTGAGTTCTAGAGACTCACCATTCGGTGGTGGAACGTCATAAGAACGCCTCCAAATGTGTACTTGCTCATCGCCGTACTTGTCTCTAGTTTCCTGTTTGTCAAGACCTTGTAAGTCTCCATACATTCGCTCGTTCAATTGCCAGGAAACGTATACAGGAATTGTATTTTCACCAGAATCATTTGATTGAGCCCATTCAACCATTCTAGATTCGTTTTCACTCATCGAATCACCGGATTCTGAGTATTGGAAAATAGGAGTTTTTCCAGAATCATGTTGTGCTAAAGCCAGCATAGCTGTCATTTGTGCTCTAATCAATGTCGAGACGTGAACCTCGTCGATTGGCAAAGATGCAATCTCTTTGCCTCCATTAACCGCTTCCTCAATCCCCTTGTTTGTGAGTGGGACATCGACCCAACCAGTGAACAAATTTGCAGCATTCCACATGGATTGACCGTGCCGCATGAGGATTAGAAGTGCCATGTGCCTCAACTTGACGGCGTTGGATACAACCCTTCAACCTTCTCAAGGCAGAAGGGTCGGAATCAACCACAATGCCACCAATGGTAGCATTCCAAGAATGAAATCTCGCATGAACATCTGCAAGACAGTATTGCTAGTGGCAACTGAGAATTTGTTGAATTCTTCCTGCATTTTGTCATCAATTTTGTCAGATACAACGCCTGCACCTCTACGAGTTAGTTCAACTGCAGCGCCTGTCGCAACCGCACCAACTAAGCCAGCAGGAGTGAACTTTCTTGCTTTGAGTGCGAGTAGGCCCCAAGTTTTGAGCGAGGTTTTAGCAACAGCTTTTGTGACTGGTTCCTGCTCTTCGTGCTCGTCCTTGTCACGCTTCGCAAATTTCCTAAGCCAACCACGAAGTTTGAACCCAGTGTCTGCGATTTTCTTCAACCTGTCAATATTCTG
>DAYA01000062.1:7780-7907 GCA_002506705.1 Euryarchaeota archaeon UBA550 | reverse complement strand
GCCCTTGTGCTCTAGCACCCCCAATCGGCCAGATTCGACCAACGGCTGAATCGAGCGACGAAGGCTCAATTCTGCTGGCTTAGTTACAGTGATTTCACCCAACTCTTCAGAAAGTTCTGCGAGGACT